>JAJSZO010000001.1:0-1491 GCA_030262795.1 Deltaproteobacteria bacterium
ACCTCCGACTGTATGCTGTCCCTGTCGCTGGCAGTGTTGGAGCTGTTCGCGGACTGGATCGACAGCTCGCGGACACGCTGCAAGAGAGTCGTGCTCTCCTGTAGCGCTCCTTCAGCCGTCTGTGCAAGAGAAATACCGTCATTGGCATTTCTTGCCGCCTGATTTAAACCGCGAATCTGCGAGGTCATTCTGTTTGATATCGCAAGACCGGCCGCATCGTCCTTGGCGCTGTTGATGCGAAGGCCGGATGAAAGCCGCTGCAGGGACAGGTTTAACGTGTTCTGTGATTTCCCCAGTTGTCTCTGGGAATTCAAAGACGCGACATTAGTATTAATTGTAAGTGCCATAATTTATTCCTCCTTGAAAGGTTGGTTTATCCTGGGCATCAATGCCCTTTTTAATTGTTTTTGCTAAACTCCTGTTTTTAACCACTACTGTTTTTTTACAATTTCGACTTTAAATCTTAAACCTTAAATCTTAAGCCCTGAACCTTAAACAATGATCGGTTGATTGGTGGGGCAGTGCCCTACCCTACATGCTGAACCCTGATCCCTGATCCCTGTTTTTTATCCATCCCTCCTTTCCGATTCTTAAATTTAAATTTTCTGCTGCTTTAAAAGCCTTATCGGCATCAGCGATTAAAAACTTTAATAAAATTTGCAAAAAAAATGGTAATTACTTAGGAACGTGGACGAATTAACTTCTCCAAGTAGGCACACAGATTTGGATGGAATACCACGAAGCACACGAAGATCACGAAGAAATAAGGGCTACCAACTTAAGGCGGGACACTTTCCGCCATTTTGGCTCTATGGCTGATTAACTTTACAGTTTTCGGTGGATTCGCTTCGCGTTATTCGTGTGTTTCGTGGTGAATAACAGCTCGTAGGTTGGGTTGAGGAACGAAACCCAACAAAACAGCTCAGGAGAAAATAATGTTGTCATAATCAGCGAAATGGTGTATTTTTATTAACTGAGATTTTTCCATGCCCTGGCGGGCACAACAAAAAATGATGAAATCGCTTCGCTCTGCCGGTGTTAGATAAGTATTCATTGGAGGGAATAACTATGCCGTACACAATGGAACAGTTTCAAAAAGATTATATCAAGGCTCATATAGGAGTGCTTGATCCCGAAGAGATACTTTCAAAGTTCAAGGCAGAGGAGAGGTTGAAAGGGTTGAGAGCAGAGGAGAGGTTGAAAGGATTAGGGGCAGAGGAAGTGCTTTCAAAGTTCAAGACAGAAGAGAGGTTGAAAGGGTTGAGAGCAGAAGAGAGGTTAAAAGGGTTGAGAGCAGAGGAGATTGAGTTTTATTTGAAGAAACTTAAGAAGGGGAAGGGATAGGCACTTATGTCCGCACCAAAGGTACGCTAACTTGATAGTATAGGAATTTCCATTTTATGCCTAATGAATTCAGCACCATAGGATAGATGGATTGTTGAGCGAAAAGTGCCTAAAATTGTTATATGCCTTTCCACTCGTTCCCAGGCT
>JAJSZO010000001.1:1591-17797 GCA_030262795.1 Deltaproteobacteria bacterium
TGCCTCATATATAAATGGCTGTATTTAGAGGCAGAGCCTCTATCAAGGCATTCCGTGGCAGAGCCACGGAACGAGAGTGCAAGCAGCCCGCCCGAAGGGCGCTAATTTAAGATTCAGGGTAACACTGCAGCAGATATGAAAAAACTCCCTATTGGTATTCAGACATTCAAAAACATCATCAACGAAAACTACTATTACGTTGACAAGACTTTTTTTATTCAAGATCTTGTTGATAAAGGAAAGTATTATTTTCTTTCCAGGCCTCGCAGGTTTGGCAAAAGCCTGTTTTTAAGCACGCTGAAAGCAGCCTTTTCCGGTGAAAAAACATTATTTCAGGGGTGTTACCTGGAGCATAACCGGGATTGGGATATGAAGTGGCCTGTGATTCATATCAGCTTTGGCGCTGGAGTAAGCAGAAGTGTTGAAGAAATCAGGATTACTTTTGATGAAATCCTGTATGACCATGCCCGGGAAAATTCGATTGATTTTGTGAAAAAAAGTCTCAAAGGCAAATTTGCCGAACTGATCAGCAGCCTTTACGAAAAATACGGCAAGCAGGTAGTAGTGCTTATTGACGAATATGACAAGCCTATTCTTGACAATATTCACGAAACTGCAACCGCTGTTCTCATTCGTGAAGAACTCAAAAATATTTATTCGGTCATCAAAGACGCGGATCCATACATTAAATTTGTATTTATCACCGGTGTATCCAAGTTCAGCAAGGTCTCTCTTTTCAGCGGGCTGAATAATCTGGAAGACATTACTCTGGCAAAGGAATATTCCGCTATTTGTGGATATACACAAGAAGAACTGGAAACAGTTTTTGCCGATCGTTTGCAAGGTATAAATTTGAATGAAGTCAGGAAATGGTACAACGGATATAACTGGTTGGGCGAGGAAGTTTACAATCCTTTTAATGTTCTCCTCTATTTGAAAAATAGAGAATTTCGCAATTACTGGTTTGAAACCGCGACGCCCACTTTTTTGATCAAGCTGCTTGAGGAGAAAAAATATTTTATTCCAGACATAGAAAATATCAAAGTTAGTGAAAACATAATCGGCAGTTTTGATATTGACAGGCTTGAGATAGAAACTCTGCTTTTTCAAACAGGTTATCTGACTATTAAAGACGTTAAAAAAATTGTAACCATAACACAGTACCGCCTGGGATATCCGAATCTGGAGGTTAAGCAGAGCCTGACCGACTATATTCTGTACTATCTGACATCCAACACCATGGAAAAAGAAAACAATAAGTTTGCCATTTTTGAGGCCCTGACAGCCAATGATATGAACAAACTTGAAAAAACCATACATGCTTTTTTTGCATCCATTCCCAACGACTGGTACCGCAAAAACCGGATAGCAAATTATGAAGGCTATTACGCTTCTATTGTTTATTGCTATTTTGCTTCGCTCGGATTGGATGTTATCCCGGAAGATACTACCAACCATGGCCAAATAGATCTTACTGTGCATTTTGATGACCGAATCTATCTGATTGAATTCAAAGTAGTGGAGTTAACGGAAAAAGGCAGCGCCACGAAACAAATCAAGGCCAAAAAATATCACCAAAAATATTCAAACAAGAATGTTTATCTGATTGGCATTGAATTCAGCAGGGATGATCGGAACATCGTCAATTTTGAATGGGAGCTGATAAAGCCTTCCTGATCCCCGGAAATAGTGCGACCTCCGCTACCAAAAATCATATCGAAAAAGATGGCATGCGTTTTGCTTTTATCGTTGTATAAAATATACTTGAGTTTTGGAAAAAATTTTATTTTAATGAAATAATAGTTGACTGGATGATTGATTGGATGATTAGGAAGATTGGATGAATTAACTAATCAACGAATCAAGGGGAAGATTATATGAATGAAATCAATTCGCTCGATTTAAAAGGATTTGCAATTAATGCAGTAAACAGTGTGTTTGACATGATGCTTTCCATGGAAGTGGAGATATCTGATGCTGATTCACAGGTGGTTATAAATGGCAATCGAATTGTGGGATCAGTTGGTTTTGCAGGAGATGTGATGGGAAACATCAGAATCCATGTTGGTGATGACTTTGCCCGCCTCATGACGGCCGCGATGTTAGACATGGAATTGGAGGAGATTGATGGCGAAGAGGTCAGCGATGTGATTGGTGAATTAAGCAATATGATCGGTGGCGACCTGAAGTCGCGTCTTTGTGACTCCGGCTTTCCCTGTCAGCTCTCCATCCCTTCCGTCACAAGTGGAAGTGACTTCAAGATTGAATCCAGGGACTGGATGAAGTATGAATGTTTTGCTTTTTGCCACCAACAGCACTCTGCTTTGGTGGAAGTATTTATAAAATCAGGAGGATAACTATGTCTTTAAAAATTCTTACTGTTGATGACAGTAAAACTATTCGTATGATTGTGAAGAAAGCTTTCAGACCTTATGATTGCGAACTTCTTGAGGGAGCGGATGGAGTCGAAGGGTTGGTGCTTGCCACACAGGAAAAGCCGGACTTGATTGTTCTTGATATTACCATGCCTGTCATGAATGGGATTGAGATGCTGACTAAGTTAAAAAGTGAACCGGGTTTGAAAAATATTCCTGTAATAATGTTGACGGCTGAATCCGGACAAGACAACGTGATGCAGATCGTTAAAATGGGCGTTAAGGATTATATGGTAAAGCCGTTTAAGGGTGAACAATTAATTGATCGGGTAAACAATATTTTAAAATTGGAGCCCAAAAAAACAGAAGAAGCAGCAGCAGCGGACGATCTATCAGGAAAATATTTTTCAGTTGATGGAGATATTCAGGTTTTAGTTCTGCAGGAAAAAGCTACCAGGCAGGTTGCAGCACAAGTTGAAGTGTATTTGCAGTCTAAAATTAAAGATATGATAAAATCCGGCATAAATAAATTTATCCTGAATTTGAGCAAAGTGCCGGAAATTAATATGTCATTGATCAAGGTGATAATGTCGGTAATTCAAAACTGCCGGAAGGCAAAGTTTTCCATTCGGGTCGTCGGCACAACCGATTTAGGCAATGAGCTAAAACAATTTCAAGAGACCAGCGGAATTTCAATTGATAATACAGTCGAAGAGGCAAAAACAGCACTTAGTTAGGACTTTAGTCGACCACTCGACCACTCAACTGATTGCGGAGCTGATTCATGAAGGATTTTGAGATCTTATTTGTTGATGACCAGAGACAGATGCTTTCTTTGGTAGATGAATATCTGTCTCATTATGGATATAGCGTGACTATTGTTGACAGTGGACTAAAGGCATTTGAACTGGTTAAGGAAAAGGACTTTGATATCGTCCTTACCGATTTGAGAATGCCGGGGTTTAGCGGACTTGAACTTCTCACAGCTATAAAAAAATACCGGCCTGAAATCGAAATAATTATTATAACCGGATATGGAACCATAGAGTCCGCGGTCGAAGCTTTGAAGCTCGGATGTTATGATTACATCCAAAAACCGGTTAAATTAGAGCGCTTAAAAATATTAATTGATAGAATTATAGAAAAAAAGAAACTTGAGAGAGAAAATACATTACTCAAGAGGAGATTAGGGGAAAGGTCTCAATATTATGAGTTGATCGGAGCCAGCCATGGGATGCAGCAGCTTTACGACCTGATTGACAAGATCAGATCTAACAGTTCCACCAGTATCATGATTCAGGGAGAGAGCGGAACAGGAAAAGAACTGGTTGCCAGGATCATCCATAAAAAGAGTGATCGTACAGATAAGCCTTTTATTTCGGTAAATTGCGGTGCAATTGTAGAGGGGCTTCTGGAGAGTGAACTTTTTGGCCACGTCAATGGTGCCTTTACCGGAGCAGTCAGAGACAGGATCGGTCTTTTTGAAGCAGCAGAAGGCGGAACCATCTTTTTAGATGAGATTACAGAAACCATTCCATCCTTACAGGTCAAGATGCTTCGGGTTCTTCAGGATAAAAAAGTAAGGCCTGTTGGCGATACAAGAGAATTAGAGATAGATGTCAGGGTGATAGCTGCCAGCAACAATGACCTGGATGAAGCCATAAAGAACGGAATTTTGCGAAAGGATCTATTTTACCGGCTGAATGTTGTTTCTGTCAAGATATCCCCACTGAGAGAGCGAAAAAAAGATATTCCACTTTTGGTGAATCATTTTATAGATAAATTTAACAGTGGAGGCAAAAGGAGGATTGTAAGTATCTCCCCGGAAGCAATGGACATTATGTTAAACTATAATTGGCCCGGAAATGTGAGGCAATTAGAGAATGTTATTGAAAGAGCATTTGCTTTGGGGGCGGATGAAGTAATTGAAGTTGTTGATCTTCCCTCTGAAATAAAAAGGTTCGGGGAAACTTTAAAAACAGAGAAACCAGCTTATGCTTTAAGAGAAAATGAAATTATTTTAATCAAAAAAGCCCTGGATAACACATACGGAAATAAAGCTATCGCTGCTGACTTGCTGGGGATAAATATTACCACCCTTTATAGAAAAATAAAGAAATATAAAATCAACCAATTATCCAATCCACCAATCTCTTGTAAAATGCAACTCGCATAGACAGAGAATTATTATTTGCAATTTGCAAATAATGGCCATATGCCGCTATAATCTATTGAAATTCCTACAACTTAGTTGAGTAGTTAAATAGTCGAGCCATCGAATTATAAGGGGCCTTGAACTACTCGACCAGTCGACCAGTCGATCAGTCAACCAATTACGAGCGAAACGAACTAAATTCATTTTTTATCAAAGACTTATCCGCTTTTGCATATTGCAAAAAATAGTCCTTATATTTAGAGCCTCTTTACCTTTCTTTTTTTTAAATCTATTTCTCAACCCATTGATATTATAGGATTAATACCTTTTCTGAGAATCTTCTTGAATTACGGCACGGGCATTGCTTAAGAACTTATAGGTTATAGGTGACTATTCTATTAAAAGAGGATTTGCAGATTGCTAAATGTAGCTTTTGATAACAGCACGCCGGAAGATCCGGATTTACAACCGGAAAGCACTATCACTGCAGGAAAGCCAAAGAATCAACATAAGTTTAAGGATATTATTGGCCAAAGCGATAAAATGCAAGAGGTCTTCGGACTGATTGAAAAAGTGGCTGATAGTGATAGTACCGTCATAATTAATGGAGAGACCGGAACGGGAAAGGGATTAGCAGCCAGAGCAATTCATCGGCATTCATATCGAAAAAGCAAACCGTTTGTCTCGATTAATTGTGGAGCTATTCCGGAAAATTTATTGGAGAGCGAGCTGTTTGGGCATGTTAAGGGCGCTTTTACCGGCGCAACAACAACCAGGCATGGAAAATTTGAAATTGCTGATGGCGGCACCATTTTTTTAGACGAAATTGGTGATATGAGTCCCGATCTTCAGGTAAAACTTTTAAGAGCATTGGAAGAAAAAGAATTTGAGCAGGTTGGCGGGTGCAAAACCATAAAAGTTGATGTAAGAATCATAGCCGCCACCCATCGAAATTTGGAAGAAGAGGTTCAAAAGGGAACTTTTCGGCAAGACCTGTTTTACAGACTTTATGTAATACCGATAAAACTTCCTCCACTAAGAGAACGCAAATCAGATATACCCATTCTTATTGCTCATTTTGTAGATAAAATCGGCCGTGACAAGAATAAAGAATTAGATGGCGTATCAGACAGTGCAATGAAAATGATGATGCAACATTCCTGGCCGGGAAATGTAAGAGAGCTCAGAAATATGATAGAAAGATTCGTTGTTTTAGGCGAAGATGGGGATAAGCTATCTACACGGAATTTACTGGATAAACTGACAAATTCCAACGACAGCAATCTATCCGTGGCCCAGGTAGAAATTTCACAAGATGGAATATGTTTGAATACTGCTGTAAATGAGTTTGAAAAAGCTCTCATTGTCCAATCTCTCAAGAAAACCAAATGGGTCAAAAATAGGGCGGCAAAGCTTCTTCACCTTAACAGGACGACACTTGTGGAAAAGATTAAAAGACATCATTTACAACAGGCTTCTTCCTTTTAAGCGTCAAAGAAGTGACATTGATATCTAAAGTTTGACGTAAATCAATCCCAAGATTATTTAAACATCCCAACCATCCCAACATACTAATCATCCCATTTTTGTTTTCCATCCAAGATTCCAAAGGAATCCATCCAAATCCCGAAGGGATTCATCCTAATGCCAAGGGAATTCATCCGTTCCGCAGGAACTCATCCAATCATCATCTGCAATCAACGAATCAACCAACTGAGTGGCATGATTTTTGCTGATGCTTTTATATAAACAAACGGGTAGTCCCTGCAAAGCAATGCAGGTTTGAAAATACCGCCATGTTTTGCTTTGCAAACACCTGATTTTTCGCCATATGCTGATAGAAGCTACGATGTGTAACCCGTTGAAATTATTGACCCGCACTGTTTTGTAGGGACCACCATAAGTTGGAGCAAAGGCTAATTATTGACTCCGCTTCCGGTATGGTATTTGCTCTAACGAAAAGAATGATTTTTAAAAAAAGAAAAAATTTAAAAATGGAAACACAAGGAATATTTAGCGGAACAATTCCTCTTTTGGAAAAGACTTTAGACTTGAGATCCATCAAACATAATTTGATCATTTCAAATGTCGCTAATATAGATACTCCTAATTATAAAGCTTTTGACATAATTATTAAAGAAGAGCTTGAAAAGGCAATGGGGGCAGAAAAAAATATAAAGCTTGAAAAGACCAGGTCCGGACACCTTACCGGAAAGGAATCATACCTTGGTAATGTAAAATCCGGAGCCACCGGTGATCAGCAATTCAGCCTTAGATTCGACGGCAATTCTGTGGATATTGACAGGGAGATGGCAAATCTGTCAGAAAATAATTTAATGTATAATGCGTTAGCCCAAATTATCTCCAAAAAATTTGAGGGGCTAAAAAATGTTATTAAAGGAGGCAGGTAAAAAATGAATTTTTTAGACGCTCTTCATATAAGTTCTTCAGGTCTGACTGCTCAAAGACTTCGAATGAATCTGATTTCCAGTAATCTGGCTAATATTAATACTACCCGTACACAGCAGGGCGGCCCTTATAAAAGAAAACAAGCAGTTTTTGCCGCTCAAACGGATCGTCAATCTTTTGGGAACATGCTGAAGTCTCAAATGGCCGGCAAATCATCTGAAGTGAGGGTAGTAGGAATCGTTGATGATCCAAGACTTGCTAAATCAAAATACGACCCTCAACATCCGGATGCAGATAAAAATGGATATGTGGTAATGCCTAATGTTAATTTAATTGAAGAAATGGTTGATATGATATCGGCTACCAGGAGTTATGAGGCAAATGTTACTGCTGTCAAGGCTACAAAAAATATGGCTTTAAAGGCTCTGGAAATAGGACGCTAAACATGAAAGAGATTGCCGTTCAAAAAAATATAGAAGCATTGCTCCCTTCCCCTGTCAGGATGAAACAGATGCCCGAAGAACCGGAGAAGTCTTTTGGCGACATATTAAAGAGTTCAATGGGTAAAGTCAGTCAGCTTGGAAGGGAGGCAAATCAGGCTGTCCAGGCGCTGACCACAGGTCAGAAAACAGATATCCACGGGACTATGATTGCCTTAGAGAAGGCATCGGTTTCTTTTCAATTGATGATGGAAGTGCGCAATAAGGCCATAGATGCCTACAAGGAAGTTGCGCGGATGAGCGTATAGAATGGAAAAAATAAAGCAATCATTTTCTGAGTTGCTCTTACAGCTAAAGACAATATTAAAGGATCTTACCCTTGGCAAAAAGATTGCTCTTTTCGCACTTGTCGGCAGTACGATATTGGGTTTTATCTTTTTAATTATCTGGACGGAAAAACCGGATTTCCAGCTTCTTTACTCTAATTTGGCTCCGGAAGATGCCGGAGCAATATTGACCAAATTAAAAGAACAAAAAATTCAGTATCAAATTGCTTCTAACGGAAATTCTATTCTGATTCCAAAAGAACGAATATATGAAATCAGGATGGAATTAGCTTCCCAGGGTTTGCCGCAGGGTGGTGGCGGTGTTGGTTTTGAGATTTTTGACAACACAAAGCTCGGAATGACCGAATTTGTTCAGAACGTAAACTACCAGAGAGCATTGCAAGGAGAGTTATCTCGGACAATCAATAGATTTGCTGAAGTTGAAAGCTCAAGGGTCCACATTGTTATGCAATCAAAATCTCTATTTGTTGAGGATGAGGAGCCTGCAACAGCTTCGGTTGTCTTAAAGATTAGTAACGGCAAGAGATTAAGCAAGGATCAGGTACAAGGCATTGTTCATCTTGTTTCATCAAGTATTTCCGGTTTAAATCCGAAAAATGTGACGGTAGTGGATGATAAGGGAAAGATACTGGAAGGATTGAAAGACAAATCTACAATGGAGAGGGTGAGTTCTGATCAGTTAGGGTATCAGGAAAAAGTGGAAAGAAGGATAGAAAATAGAATACAAACAATGCTGGAAGGAGCACTCGGAGCAGGCAAAGCTATCGTCAGAGTCTCGTGTGACCTGAATTTCAGGAAACAAGAGAAGACAGAAGAACTATATAAGCCGGATAATAAGGTGATTAGAAGCGAACAAATTTTTAATGAGACTTCCAATGAAACAAAGACAGGTCCGGCAGGTATTCCCGGCGTACTTACCAATATCAATGTGCAAACAGGAAAAACAAAAAAAACTATACAGAGTGGCGGTTTAAAATTTCAGAAACAGGACAAAACCGTGAATTATGAAATAGGTAAAATACTCAGCCATACCGTAGAATCAATTGGAAAAATTAACAGGATATCCGTAGCAGTAATTGTGGATGGAACTTATAAGAATATTAAAGGGGAAGACGGGAATCAGGAATCGCAGTATTTACCAAGGACTACAGAAGGGATGGCTAAACTGGCAAATCTCGTCAAAAGAGCGGTAAATTTTGATACTAAAAGAGGAGATAAGTTGGAAATCGTCAACATTCCCTTTAAAACCGCCGAGATGGCGGAAGGCAAAGAAAGTGTAATAGAAGAAGGCTGGCTTTCTGATTTAAAGCAGTATACGTTTTTTATAAAATATATCTTTTTATCCATTATTTTGCTTTTATGCTTCATATTTGTAGTCCGTCCGTTAGTCGCGTGGCTAACCTCCAGCCAGATCGAAGGAAGTATGGAAATGTTAAACCAACTCCCCAAGACAGTTGGAGAGATTGAAAGTGAATCTGCTCAAGGCATGAAGAACTTGCCTTTCAGAGATCAAGCTTTAGAGATGATAACAAAAGATAATGCATATTCCGTACCTTTGATGCAAAACTGGTTGAAGGAAAAGTAGGGGCAGGCCCCTGTGCCTGCCCGATTGGAATAATTGGTGAATTGGGATGATTCAGGAATCAACGAATTATGGATACTAAAAAGTTGGCAGGTTCGCTAAAAGTTGCTATTCTTATTCAATCTGCGGGCAAAGAAGAATCGCAAAAGATTTTAGACAGGCTGAGCAGCAGCGAAAGAAAGTTGGTAGAAAAGCATCTCTCTCAAATGGGAATGATTTCGCCGGACGTGGTGGAAAAGGTGGCAAGAGAGTTTACCAAAATGGCGGGACAGGTAAAACCTCCTCAGATAAAAGATGCTTTGACAAGCAAGAAGGAGGCCGGTTCAAACAAGGAGGCCGGTTCAAACAAAAAGGCCGGTTCAACCTCAAAATCGCCAAGTCTGAAAGTCCTTCAATCTTTAGATGCCGATCGTCTCATTCAACTCATTAAAGATGAACACCCCCAGACTATTGCCATAATAATTGCTCATCTTAAAGCCGAAACAGCCAGCCAAGTATTGTCTGAACTATCTGAAGAAATAAGGTCGGATGTGGCAATCAGAATTGCCAACTTGAATAAAGTTGTATCAGGAATGATTGAAGAGATAGATAAAGTTTTTGAAGATGTTCTGAAAAGTAGTAGTGAAATTTCTGTGGTTCGAAAAGCAGGTGGTGTTGAGCGCCTGGCCAAGATATTAAACCAGATAAGTGGAACTTCCGGAGATTTGATTTTAAATGATATTGAGGAGATCAATCCTGAACTGGCTGACCAGATAAAGCAAAGGATGTTTGTTTTTGAAGACCTGGTACTGGTTGATGATAAAGATTTCCAGAAAGTATTGAGACAGGTTGAAACAAAAGAACTGGCAATGGCTTTGAAAGCGGCTTCTGAGGAAGTAAAAGAAAAGATTTTCGGTAACATGTCTGATCGGGCAAGTGAAGTGTTAAGAGAAGAGGTAGAAGCGATGGGGGCTGTCAGGATGTCAGAAGTGGCAGTTGCACAGCGGACAGTCACCAAGATAATTCAAGATATGGAAGCCAAAAAAGAAATAGTAATTGGTGGACGCGGAGGAGAAGAATTTATTGGATAGAATAATTAAAAATGACTTTTTGAGCAGAAAAAATGCCTTAAAACCACACTGTTTTCCGGAAATATCTGGTGAGTATTCATTAAACAACATAGAAGCCGGAAAAGAGATCGGTTTTCAACGCATTGGTTTTATTGAGATTGACAAGCCGTTTCATGATCCGCCAAAAGTATCTAAGAAGAAGGAAAAATCTGTTGAGGAAATAAAAAAAAAGGCCGGCAACAAGGAAAAATCTGTTGAAGAAATAAAGCAAAAAGCCCGTGACAAGGAAAAATCTGCTGAGGAAATAAAGCAAAAAGCCCGCGATGTTGAAAAACAGGCTTATATTCAGGGTTTCGCAAAAGGAGAAATGGCCGGCCTGGAATCAGGAGAAAACAAATTTAAAGCAGTCCTGAATAATTTTCGTCAAGCAGTGTTGGACCTGGAAAAGGTGAGAAAAGAAATTTATCCGGATGCTGAAAAAAAGGCAGTAACCCTGGCTTTGGCGATAGCTAAAAAGGTAGTGTGTCACGAGATCACCACTAATCAGGAAGTTGTCTTAAATGTTGTCAAAGAAGCCGTCACAAAAGTGGTGGATCATGGAAGAATTATGATTAAAATCAGTCCATCCGACCTTGAGTTTGTCAAAAAATCAGATCATGAGTTTTTGAATATTTTTGATAATATCAAAAATATTACCTTTGAAGAGGATGAAACAATTTCCGATGGGGGCTGTGTTATAGAAACTGATTTTGGAGATATCGAAGCAAGGATAGAAAAACAGTTTCAGGTGGTGGATGAGGCATTTAAGTACGAGGCTTTGAAGAGAGGGGTTATCCCCGAAAAAAGAAAAACAAATTCAGGATGATATGGAATCAAATGTTGATTTAGAAAGATATTCTATGACACTGAATGCTTTATCTCCTATCAGGTCGAATGGAAAGGTAACAAAGGTTATTGGTCTGATTATTGAAGCTTACGGACCTGCATCCAGACTGGGAAGTATATGCGATATTTATCATAGAGGAGATAAGCGAAGGATAAAAGCGGAAGTTTTGGGTTTCAGGGACAACAAGGTTATGCTTATGCCTTTGGAGGAGATCAGGGGAATAGAGCCTGGAAGCAGGGTAGTGACCAGAAAAGAAAAGGCTTTAATAGGTGTGGGAAATGGCCTGCTTGGAAGAGTGATAGATGGTCTTGGAAATCCCATGGACAGCAAGGGGCCTCTTTTAATTGAAAAAGACTATCCTATTTACGCAAATCCTATCAATCCTCTATTGAGAAACAGCATAAGCAGACCACTTGATATCGGAATAAGAGCTATCAACGGCCTTTTAACTATAGGATGTGGTCAAAGGATGGGTGTTTTTGCGGGATCAGGTGTAGGCAAAAGTGTTTTATTTGGTATGATCGCACGTAAAACAAGTGCTGATGTCAACGTGATCGCTTTAATCGGAGAGCGAGGCAGAGAAGTAAATGATTTTATTAAAAAAGAACTTGGAGAGGAAGGGCTGAAAAAGTCGGTAGTTGTTGTTGCTACTTCGGATCAACTACCTTTAATCAGAATGAGAGGAGCATTTATTGCCACAGCCATAGCCGAATACTTTCGTGATCAGGGCAAGCACGTAAATCTTATGATGGACTCTGTAACCAGATTTGCTATGGCGCAAAGGGAAGTAGGACTTGTTCTCGGAGAGCCGCCTACTACAAAGGGATATACGCCATCTGTTTTCACGTTGTTGCCAAAATTGTTAGAAAGAGCCGGCACATCTTCTAATCATGGCACTATTACCGGTTTATATACTGTGTTGGTCGAAGGTGACGATATGAATGAACCAATCGCTGATGCACTGCGATCAATACTGGATGGACATATTGTTTTAACCAGAGAGCTTGCTATGCAGAATCATTACCCTGCGATTGATATATTAAAAAGCATCAGCCGGGTAATGGTTGATATCGTAAGCTTAAAGCAGAGGGAAAATGCCAATAAGTTCAAGGCAATAATGGCTACTTACAAAAAGGCTGAGGATTTGATAAATATAGGAGCATATGTAGCCGGCAGCAGCCGTACGATTGATTATGCTATCGACATGATGGAAAAAGTAAACAGCTATTTGCAGCAGAAGATCGAAGAAAAAGTGAGCTTTGAAGAGAGCGTTCAACAGCTTGAAGATTTGTTTGAAATGCCTAAAGCTAAAATAAGTGTCTGATAACTACTCAGGTTTACTGTTCACGGTTCACGGTTTACGGTTGCTCAAAACAGGCTACCAACTAACTGAATTTATAAACTATAAAATTGTAAACCGACAACCGTAAACCGACAATCGTAAACCGGCAACCGTAAACCGTTACCATATGTATCAATTTACTCTTCAAGCACTTTTAAATCATCGAAAATCTATAGAGGAGACTCTCCAAAAGGAGTTATCGGTTGTTAAAAGATTGCTTGCTGATGAAAAAAAAAAGCTGACGGATTATGAAAGAGCCAGAAATAAATTCCTTGTGGAATTGCAGCAAAAACAGAGAGAAAGCATTACTGTTTCCGAAAACCTTCTATATTGTAATTTTTTTGTTCGTCTGGATAGTAAGCTTGATAGGCAGAGAGATATAGTTCCGGATATTGAGAAAAACTTTGATCGAAAACGTGACGATTTAATTAAAGCCATGAAGGAGCGAAAAATACTGGAGAAGTTGAAAGAGAAGCGTTTAAAAGCATATGATAATAAGTTGATGAAAAATGAGCAGGATTTTCTGAATGAAGCGGCTATTAATATGTTTAACCGAAAATATTTGCAGGAAGAATAGTTGAGGCAATAAAAGAATGCAAACAGACCTTCTTGTCTTTCAAGATCAAAACGAAGTTTTTTTAACAGGCATTAATAGTGAAACAGTGAAGAGTGATAATATTTCCAAATTGCTGAAAACTGATGATGTGTCAGAAGGAAAGGATGCGGACTTTCTGTCTACCCTTATTGGGATCACAAAGAGCAGGGATCAGACAGGGATCAGGGGTCAGGGGTCAGGGGTCAGGGTGCAGACAGCAGGGATCAGGGATCAGGGATCAGGGGTCAGGGTGCAGAAGTCAGAGTCTAAAGCTGAAAGTGCTGAAGCAACTCAGAGTTCAAAACCCGGAGTTCAAAACCCGGAATTCAAACTTCAAAGCCTGGAGCTGAAAGCCGAAGGTTCAAAGTTGAAAGCAGAGATTTCAGAGTCCGGAGTTCAAAGCTTAAAGGTCAAAGCAGAAAGCCTAGAGCTGGAAGCAGGGAGCAGGGAGCAAACAGCAGGGGTCAGGGTGCAGACAGCAGGGATCAGGGTGCAGAAGTCAGAGTCTAAAGCTGAAAGTGCTGAAGCAACTCAGAGTTCAAAAGTCAGAGTTCAAAACCCGGAGTTCAAACTTCAAAGCCCGGAGCTGAAAGCCGAAGGTTCAAAGTTGAAAGCAGAGATTTCAGAGTCTGGAGTTCAAAGCTCAAAGGTCAAGGCCGAAAGCCCGCAACTTAAAGCAGAAAGTTCTAAGCTGGAAGTTAAAAACTCGGAACTGAAAGCAGAATCAGGGGTCAGGGATCAGGGGTCAGAGTCTAAAGCTGAAAGTGCTGAAGCAACTCAGAGTTCAAAAGTCAGAGTTCAAAACCCGGAGTTCAAGCTTCAAAGCCAGGAGCTGAAAGCCGAAAAGGATCTGAGAGCTGAGAACGTAGTGAACAGAGGTCGGAGATCAGAGGTCGGAGGTCAGGGCACACAAGAAGCTCAAAGCCTGGAGCTGAAAGCAGAGGGTTCAAAGTTGAAAGCAGAGATTTCGGAATCCGGAGTTCAAAGCTCAAAGGTCAAGGCCGAAAGCCTGGAACAAAAATCCGAAAGTCCTAAGCTGGAAGTTAAAAGCTTGGAACCGAAAGCAGTAGAAGCTGAGAGGGAGCAGGGTGCAGGGAGCAGAGTGCAGACAGCAGAAGTCAGGGTGCAGAAGTCAGAGTCTAAAGCTGAAAGTGCTGAAGCAACTCAGAGTTCAAAACTTAGAGTTCAAAACCCGGAGTTTAAGATCGAAAACCCGGAGCTGAGAGCCGAAAAGGAGCTGAGAGCTGAGAACGTAGTGAATAGAGGTCAGAGAACAGAGGTCAGAGGTCGGAGGTCAGAGATCGGAGGTCAGGGTACAGAAGAGGCTCAAAGCCTGGAGCTAAGAGCCGAAGGTTCAAAGTTGAAAGCAGAGATTTCAGAGTCCGGAGTTCAAAGCTCAAAGGTCAAGGCCGAAAGCCTGGAACTGGAAGCAGGGAGCAGGGAGCAAACAGCAGGGAGCAGGGAGCAGGGGTCAGGGGTCAGGGATCAAACAGCAGGGAGCAGGGGGCAGAAGTCAGAGTTCAATGTCGAAAACCCGGAGTTCAAAGTTGAAAGCCCGGAGCTGAAAGCCGAAGGTTCAAAGTTGAAAGCAGAGATTTCAGAGTCCGGAGTTCAAAGCTCAAAGGTCAAGGCCGAAAGCCTGGAACTGGAAGCAGGGAGCAGGGAGCAAACAGCAGGGAGCAGGGTGCAGACAGCAGGGATCAGGGTGCAGAAGTCAGAGTCTAAAGCTGAAAGTGCTGAAGCAACTCAGAGTTCAAAACCCGGAGTTCAAAACCCGGAGTTCAAAGTTGAAAGCCCGGAGCTGAAAGCCGAAGGTTCAAAGTTGAAAGCCGAAATTTCAGAGTCCGGAGTTCAAAGCTCAAAGGTCAAGGCCGAAAGCCTGGAACTGGAAGCAGGGAGCAGGGAGCAAACAGCAGGGGTCAGGGTGCAGACAGCAGGGGTCAGGGTGCAGAAGTCAGAGTCTAAAGCTGAAAGTGCTGAAGCAACTCAGAGTTCAAAAGTCAGAGTTCAAAACCCGGAATTCAAACTTCAAAGCTTGGAGCTGAAAGCCGAAGGTTCAAAGTTGAAAGCAGAGATTTCAGAGTCCGGAGTTCAAAGCTCAAAGGTTAAAGCCGAAAGCCCGCAACTTAAAGCAGAAAGTTCTAAGCTGGAAGTTAAAAACTCGGAACTGAAAGCAGAATCAGGGGTCAGGGTGCAAACAGCAGGGGGCAGGGATCGGGAATCAGGGGTCAGGGTGCAGAAGTCAGAGTCTAAAGCTGAAAGTGCTGAAGCAACTCAGAGTTCAAAACCCGGAGTTCAAAACCCGGAGTTCAAACTTCAAAGCCCGGAACTAAAAGCCGAAGGTTCAAAGTTGAAAGCAGAGATTTCAGAGTCCGGAGTTCAAAGCTTAAAGGTCAAAGCAGAAAGCCTGGAGCTGGAAGCAGGGAGCAGGGTGCAAACAGCAGGGGTCAGGGATCAGGGGTCAGGGGTCAGGGTGCAGAAGTCAGAGTCTAAAGCTGAAAGTGCTGAAGCAACTCAGAGTTCAAAACCCGGAGTTCAAAACCCGGAGTTCAAACTTCAAAGCCCGGAACTAAAAGCCGAAGGTTCAAAGTTGAAAGCAGAGATTTCAGAGTCCGGAGTTCAAAGCTTAAAGGTCAAGGCCGAAAGCCTGGAGCTGGGAGCTGGGCGCTGGGAGCAGGGAGCAGGGGTCAGGGTGCAGAAGTCAGAGTCTAAAGCTGAAAGTGCTGAAGCAACTCAGAGTTCAAAAGTCAGAGTTCAAAACCCGGAGTTCAAGCTTCAAAGCCAGGAGCTGAGAGTCGAAAAGGATCTGAGAGCTGAGAACGTAGTGAACAGAGGTCAGAGATCAGAGGTCAGAGGTCGGAGGTCGGAGATCGGAGGTCAGGGTACAGAAGAAGCTCAAAGCCCGGAGCTGAGAACCGAAGGTTCAAAGTTGAAAGCAGAGATTTCAGAGTCCGGAGTTCAAAGCTCAAAGGTCAAGGCCGAAAGCCCGCAACTTAAAGCAGAAAGCCTGGAGCTGAAAGCAGAAA
>JAJSZO010000001.1:17897-27502 GCA_030262795.1 Deltaproteobacteria bacterium
CCGAAGGTTCAAAGTTGAAAGCAGAGATTTCAGAGTCCGGAGTTCAAAGCTCAAAGGTCAAGGCCGAAAGCCCGCAACTTAAAGCAGAAAGCCTGGAGCTGAAAGCAGAAAGTCCTAAGCTGGAAGTTAAAAGCTCGGAACCGAAAGCAGCAGAAGCTGAAATCTCAAAGGTCAAAGCTCAAAGCACGGCTTCAATATCCAGAGATCAAATCTTGAATCCGGATTTCCAACAAGCTGGAGAGGTTGCCAAAAGCTTAACCGGAAATCATGTAAACCGGGAGATGACTCCAAAAATTGAAAGCAATTTTCAAGATATTACAACCATAGCTAAGAATACGGAAAATTTTGATAAGAACTTTTCTCACAAAGAGCCTGATAATTCCCCTTTATTTCAGGAAAGTCAATCTTTCAGCAGGGTGTCTGATACCAGTCCGCAAGCAAAAGAGACGCAGTTATCTCAAAAACCGCTTCAAACTGAGGTTTTAACTCAAATAGTAAAAAAGGCTTCATTTAATCTGAAAAATGGTCAAACAGAAGTTAAGATAGATCTCAAGCCTGAATTTCTGGGTCGCATACAATTAAAGATTTCAACCGAGAATCACCAGGTCATGGTCAGAATATTGACCGAGATTCCTCTGGTTAAAGATATGATTGAAAATAATATCAATCAGCTTAAAGCAGACCTCCAGAATCATGGATTGGAAATTGACAAGCTTGATGTCTTTGTTGCCAATGACTCAGATCAATATAATAAGAATGGACATGAGAATGCCGAATTTCTAAAAAAGAATGGTAAAATCAGTGAAGGGGAAGCGGACGGCATGCCGGCTAAAGAAATGGAAGAGGAAGCTCAGTTTGCAGAAGAAAGCAAAGGAGCAAATCTTATTGGTGTTTTTGCATGACAACTAAGGATGAGGGAGGTGGATAAATAGATGGATATTTCAGGATTAAATACAGTTGCGAGCCAGAGTGAATTAACTGTCACAGAGACCAAAAAGAATGATGCCCTTGGCAAAGATGACTTTTTGAGACTGCTTGTCACTCAACTCCAGTATCAAGATCCGCTCAATCCGGCAGATAGCGCTCAATTTACAGCTCAACTTGCTCAATTCAGCTCATTAGAACAGCTCGGCAATATTAATGATAACCTGGGAGGTCTTCAATTAAGCCAGACTGCCTTAAACAATTCTCAGGCAGTTAACTTCATCGGCAAAACTATAACGTCTTCCGGCAACTCAATTCATTTAACCGACGGTGTTTCAGATGATCTTCAGTTTGAGCTGGGAGCAGATGCAAAGGCTGTTTTTATGAATATTTATGATGGCGACGGCAACTATGTAAAAACCATTGAAAGTGGTGCATTAAGCGCTGGAGAACAAACTTTAAAGTGGGACGGTGCTGATCAGGATGGAAACGAAGTTCCTGGCGGAGCATATACTTTTGAGGTTGCTGCCGTAGATGCCGATGACAATATGGTGAATGCCGCAACTTTTACCAGTGGCAGGGTAACCGGCGTAACTTTTAAAAATGGCAGCCTTTGCCTGCTGGCAGGTAATAAGGAAATTCCTGTAGATACGGTAACCCGGGTTACCGAAGATGAGGGAATCGGGGATTGATAATTGGGTGGATCGGGTGATTGGCATGCATTCCCACGCTGGAGCATGGGAACGAGAGTTAACCAGTAACGAAAAAGGAGGGTATAAAATGATAGGTTCATTATATTCGGGCATATCGGGGTTAAAGGCTAATACAAATGCAATGGCGGTTATAGGAGATAATATTGCCAATGTTAATACAACCGGTTTTAAAAGCTCCAGAGCTTCCTTTGCCGATGTTCTCAGTGGTGTCACCGGCAATGAAACCGGACAGGGTGTTATGATGACGGGGCAAAATGCTGACTGGACACAGGGCGCTCCGGAGAGAACCGGCAATGCCACTGATCTGGCAATTACCGGAGATGGTCTGTTTGTTGTACATGACAGCGTTGGAGCGGAGTACTATACGAGAACGGGAAATTTTCAATTTGATAATGCCGGCAATCTGGTAACCAATGGTGGTATGATTGTTCAGGGATATAAAATTGATCCTGCTACCGGAGTACTGGGGGCTGTCAGCAATATAACTATTGAATCAGGGAACTGCTCTCCTCTCGTCACCAGTGAGATGACAGTTAATCTGAATCTCAATGCAGATGATACCAACGGTTTAGATGAGTCGGTAGGTTCTACATTAACTGCTGATTACACAAATGCTGATTCGAATATTACATTTACAGCGGTTAAGGGTGGTGCGGCCGGTAATGATATTTCGATTGAATATGTTGATCCAGCGGGCAAAGATAAGTCTTTGAGTGTTGATGTTCATGGCACCGCTATCACGGTTAATCTGGCGACTGATGGTACCGGGGCTATTACTTCGACAGCAAATGATGTTGTCGCTGCTATTGCTGCTAAATCGGCTGCAACCGAATTAATAACCGCTGTAGCGGATGGCACCGGTTTAGGGAAAGTTGGAATTATCGCTGCCACATTAGCCGTTGATAGTACAAATGACAACTCGGATGTCATATTTACGGCGGTTAACGGAGGTATAGACGGCAATAATATTTCGATTGAATATGTTGATCCGGGTTTGGCAAATCAGCCTTTGGGCATCGTTGTTGTTGGCAATGCTATCACGGTCAATCTGGAGACTGATGCAGACGGGTTTATTGCTTCGACTGCGGATCATGTTGTCGCTGCTATTGCTGCTGATGTGGCTCCGGGTGGTGCAGCCGAATTAGTAACCGCTGTAGCGGATGGCGATGGCAGCGGCGTAGTTGGAATTGCCGCCACATTAGCAGTTGATAGTACAAATGACAACTCTGATGTCACATTTACAGCGGTTAACGGAGGTATAGCCGGCAATAATATTTCGATTGAATATGTTGATCCGGGTTTGGCAAGTCAGCCTTTGGGCATCGTTGTTGTTGGCAATGCTATCACGGTCAATCTGGAGACTGATGATACAGGGGCTATTACTTCGACAGCAAATGATGTTGTCGCTGCTATTGCTGCTGATGTGGCTCCGGGTGGTGCAGCCGAATTAGTAACCGCTGCAGCAGATGGCGATGGCAGTGGCGTAGTTAATGTTCCCGCATCTGCTTCAGCCAATCTTTTCAGTGGCAGTGGCATTAACGTTGCCGATCTTACCGGCGGCAGCAGCAGCATTAACTTTGCCAATCCTACCGGTCTTACCGGTGGTGGTGGCGCTGCCGCTGCAACTGTTAATTGTGCAAATGACAACTCGGATGTCACATTTACGGCAGTTAGCGGAGGTATAGCCGGCAATAATATTTCGATTGAATATGTTGATCCGGGTTTGGCAAATCAGCCTTTGGACATCGTTGTTGATGATAGTAATCCCTACGATATCACTATCATTGTTAATTTAGCGACTGGTACAGGCGGGGCCATTACTTCGACAGCGTCTGAAATTGTCGCTGACATTAATACCAATGCAGATACCGCATTATTAGTATCTGCGATCGCAGAAGGCGAAGGCGTAGTTAATGTTCCTGTACCTGCTTCAACCGAGCTTATCAATGGCGTGGACGTTGCGGATAATACTCCGGATATTTATTCCAATACAATAACCGTTTATGATTCTCTTGGGAGCGCTGTTGATCTAACTGTGCAATATACATGCGTAGGCCATGGAAGGTGGGTATGGGATGTGAACCCGTCTGATGGTTCCTCATCTTCGACCGGTGTTATTTCTTTTGATGAAAAAGGCGAACTGACCTATCCTGCTGCTAATCCGACAATTACTATTACGGGCTTGAGCAATGTCGCCGAAGACCTTGAAATTGAGTGGGATTTAGTTACTAATAATAATTTTACCGGATATTCTTTGCTTTCGTCAACCAGTTCCCAAATCCAGAATGGCTATGCCGCCGGTACGCTTCAGAGTGTTTCGGTGGATGATGAGGGTTTTGTTGTAAAAACATATTCGAATGGAAAGTTGATACCCGGTTACAGGATTGCTCTGGCCGGTTTTTCAAGTTATGCCGGTTTAGCAAGAACCGGGGATAATCTTTATTCAGAATCGCTTGCTTCCGGACAGCCGATTTTCGGGATACCGGGGAACGGAGGTCTTGGGGGTATAAATTCAAGATCGCTGGAGATGTCAAATGTTGATCTGGCTACAGAGTTTGTCAGGATGATAACCACCCAGCGCGCGTTTCAGGCAAACTCCAGAGTCATCACCACCAGTGATGAAATATTGCAGGAACTGATTAATCTAAAACGATAATTCAGGGTTCAGGGGTTTAGAGGTGCGAAATTCATAAAAAACTTTTGTGCCTTCATGGCTAACTGAGCAATTACAAGCGATAAAAGGGGCTACCAACTTAAGGCAGGACACCTTGTAATCTCAAGGTGTTACAGTAGGGTGGGCATTGCCCACCAATCTATGCGGTTTGCAGAGATCACCCATTGATTGGTGGGCAATGCCCACCCTACGAATCGTCCCGCTTTATGTTGGTAGCCATAAAAGGTAAAAAAATGATTAAAGTAACCTGTTTAAACGATTCAAAACTTATGGTTAATGCGGAAAAGATACAATCCTTGAAAAAGGCTCCGGATACCGTCATTACTTTTACTAACAAGGCGAGCATGATGGTTAAAGAGTCTGTGGAAGAACTTTCCGGAAAAATTATTGAGTATCGTCGTTCAGTCCGCATTAAGCCTCTGATTAATCCGGAAATTTCTTGTGATTTTTCTATTCCGATCAACTGAGTGGCTTTTCGAGCCAACGTCAAAAAGTTGACAATCGTCAATAATTGGTCGAGTAGTCGAGTGGGAAAATGGTCAAGTGGTTGGCGACCTCCCCACTCGACTAATTCCCCACTACACCAATCTCGTGGCACAACACTTGCTTTACCTTTAAGATACTACTCAGGTTCACAGTTCCACCGTGAACCGTGACCCTAACACCAGAGGAGATTTTCAGTGGATATCGCAACACTCCTGGGTATCGTTGTTGCTTTTGGTTTAGTAATCAGTTCAATCCTTATGGGTGGTCCCGGAGCATGGTTTATTAATTATCCATCCATCATGATTGTTCTTGGAGGAACCACGGGGGCAACGCTCATTGCATATCCCCTTTCAGAGGTGCTGAGTGTGTTTGGAGTGGCAAAAAATGCCTTTCTCTACCAGACCCAGCCACCCGACAAACTGGTTCCTTTAATTGTGGGTTTTGCCAAAAAGGCCAGGCAAGAGGGTATTCTCTCATTTGAGTCGCAACTGAAAGATATGGAAGATCCCTTCCTCGCTAAAGGGATGCAAATGGCTATAGATGGAATGGAATCAAATTCGATAGAAGATGTCCTGAGTACGGAGATAGCATATGTAGAAGAACGGCACAGATTAGGCGCTGAAATATTTTCTACAATGGGAACATTTGCCCCTGCAGTCGGGATGTTAGGAACCATTATCGGCTTGGTGCAAATGTTAATGCAAATGGAGGACCCAAGCAGTATCGGAGCTCCAATGGCAGTGGCTTTGCTAACGACTTTTTATGGCACGCTCTTTGCCAACCTTCTTTTTTTACCTTTCGCCGGAAAACTCAAGACCAGAAGCAAGCAGGAAATATTACTAAAAACTATGGTGATTGAGGGGATTATATCAATTCAGTCCGGCGACAACTATCGTATTGTAGAGCAAAAGCTTAAAGCCTTTCTTTCACCCAAGACATTTGGAAAAGAAAATGAGCAAAAAGAGTAGGAACAATACATCGCAAGAAGGCGAGATGTCTTCAGGAGGCTGGGAAATAGTATATTCCGGTTTTGTTCTCATTCTTCTTTGCTTTTTTATTATGCTATGCTCGTTTTCATCTATAGAGGAAGCAAAAGTTGCGCGCTTTGTAAAATCGTTTTCAAACGCTATCAACATATTGCCGGGAGGTATTGATTTTGAATCCGGTGAATTTGTATTGCCTCCTTTGCCGGATATCGTTGATATGGAAAGCGAACTCGCTAACGTATTTGAAGATTTAAGAAAATTCACAGATGATTTTGGTCTGGAAGGGGACGTAAATCTTTTTTTTTCCAGGAAAGGGCTTGTGATGAGATTGTCCGACACCCTTATGTTCAATCTTGGTGCCGCCGAGATATTGCCGGAAGCCATTCCACTGCTGAAGAAAGTTGCTCTTATTATATTTAAGACGTCTTACACTGTATGTATTGAAGGGCATACCGATAATCTTCCTATCCATACGAGAAAATTTCCTTCAAACTGGGAACTGTCAACCGCACGCGCGGTAAATGTCCTGAGATATTTTACGGAAAAAGAGAAAGTTCCTATGCAAAGATTATCAGCAGTAGGGTTTGGAGAATTTCAGCCCATCTTTGCCAATGATAAGCCTGAGCACAGGGCAAAGAACAGGAGAGTGGAAATTGTCTTTGTCAGAGAGAAGCATGATCATACAACTTCAGTCGAGTAGACGAATGGTTGATTGGATGAATGAGAATGAATGAATGCTGGGATGGATGAATGAATTGGATGGTTGGGATGATTAGGATGGATGGAATTGGATGAGTGGGGAAATGGTCGGGTAGAAAAATGAAAAAAAAGAAAAAAGCAAATACTGGAAGTGAAGGACCGGGATGGCTTACAACCTTTAATGATCTGATGACTCTTCTTATGGTGTTTTTTGTCATGCTATTTACGATGAGCAGCATTGATATTAAGAAGTTAAAGGACTTTCAAGATGCTCTGCAAAGCGGCCTCGGAGTTTTGAAAGAGGGACAAAGAGTATCGGTTGGATTGATAGAGCCATATATTCCTTCTAATATGGAAAGTATGACGACTCTGGAGGAGATTGAAGAAAAGGTGCCGGATGAAATCCGGGATTTTGTCAAAGCCTTTGATTCTGAGCCTGAAATTACAGCTACCTATACGAAAAAGGGAATGCTTATCACCCTCAGCAACACCGTTCTTTTTCAATTTGGAGCGGTTGATATCAATCCGGAAAGTTTTCCTGTTTTAGATAAAATAGCTGCCGCGATTAGCAAAATGTCGGAATTTGTCAGGGTTGAAGGTCATACTGATAATGTTCCTGTAGTTTATAGCAGGAGGTTTCCTTCGAACTGGGAACTTTCAATCAAGCGGGCCGTAAATGTAATAAAGTATTTTATTGAGGTTGGGAAAATACCTCCTAAAAGATTATCGGCAGTGGGTTATGGAGAATCAAAACCCCTTTTCCCCAATGATACACCGGAACATAGGGCCGGAAACCGGAGAGTAGAAATTTTATTGGAGACGAAAGGCAAAGACTAAAATGTCAAGCAAAAAGCTGATTATATTTATTATCATTCCTCTAATATTGGTGAATGTTGGGGCAGTTTCTTTTGTTATCTGGAACAAGACATCCTTTTTCAGCTCTCAGACCGAAAAAGAGTCGGAATCGGAAAAAGTGTCTGAAAATAATAGTGAGGTAATAAAGCCCATATATTCTCTTGACACCTTTATCGTCAATCTTGCTGATAAAGGCGGAAGACGGTTCTTAAGGGTTACGATGGATCTGGAATTAAAAAATGAAGGTCTTGCCGAAGAAATAGATAAACGGCTTTCTAAAATAAGGGACAGCATTTTGATGATAATTCCCACTAAAAGATTTGAAGATATCAATAGCCTTGAAGGAAAAATCGTTCTGCGTGATGAGGTAATGACCAAACTGAACTCTTTCTTGAAAAATGGAAGTATAACCAACATTTATTTTGTTGAATTTGTGATCCAGTAAAGGTCAAAAATTTATGTCTGATCAGATTTTATCTCAAGAAGAAATAGATGCCCTTCTTTCTTCCGTGGATAAGGGAGACGTTGATCTTGAGGTGGATAAAAAAGAAGAAGCGGAAGTCGAATCTTATGATATTGCTTCTCGAAGAATGGAGTTGCGCTACCAGCTTAACGCTCTTGAAGAAGTATATGACAAGTTTGCGGGTCTGTTGCATAATTTATTCGCTTCATTTCTCCGAAAGAGTATGGAGGCAAAGTTTGTCTCTACGGAAATAGTTAAGTTCAAAGAATTTTTAGAAGGCTTTGCAAGTCCTACAAGTTTCAATATATTTAACATGGAACCACTCCTTGGATTGTCGCTCCTGGTGATAGAACCGGGACTTGTATTTTCTTTAATAGATTGCATGTTTGGAGGGAATGGAAAACCCATAGCCCAGGTGAGAGAATTTACGCTCATTGAGCAGAGGATGATGAAAAAATTTGCTGTTGAAGCGCTGAATAGCCTGGAGAAAGCCATGGAGACTGTCCATTCTGTAAAGATTTCCTTAAAAAAAAGCGAAACCAAACCCGAATTTGTTTACATGCTCGCTCCCGGTGATTTAGTTATAGTTGTCCTGTTTTCTGTAAAGGCAGATGCATTTTCAGGAGATATTCATTTGTGCCTCCCATACCTCATGTTTGAGCCGATTAAGGATCAACTCTCCTCCAGATATTTTAGAGATAAGGATAAAGAAAATATATTCGGCGCCCGGATTCAGAATTTGTTGCAAAATACCAAAGTAACAATTGTCGCCGAGTTGGGAAGAACCGTTTATACTATAAGTGACACAT
Source organism: Deltaproteobacteria bacterium (assembly GCA_030262795.1). Lineage (GTDB taxonomy): Bacteria > Desulfobacterota > Desulfobacteria > Desulfobacterales > ETH-SRB1 > B13-G4. Next base: position 26,507 of record JAJSZO010000001.1, read on the forward strand.
TGAATCTCCGGGAGGGAGATATTCTTAAGCTTCATACAGGTCCTCAAGATCTTATCACAATAACCGTTGAAGGGATTCCTAAATATCAGGGCGTTCCGGGAATTGTTAAGGGGAGCCGTGCAATTCAAATAACAGAATTGTTAGATCAAAATGGAGGTGCAAATAACAATGGTTGCAACCGATAAAAATATAGAAAAACTTGACACGAATAGTTCTAATCCTCCGGAGATACCCGAAAGCAACGGAAAGGATGCAGGGGAAAAGCAGTATGAGTTTTCCGGCTTGAGCGATACGTCCGCATCGCAGTCATCGGCTAATATGGAACTTATTCTTGATATCCCTTTAGAGATAACCGTTGAAGTAGGCCGGACCAGGATACTGATAGCTGAACTGCTTAAGCTTGGCCAGGGATCGGTTGTTGAGCTTACAAAAGTCGCCGGAGAAACCCTGGAAATATTTGCCAATAAAAAATTAATAGCCAGGGGAGAAGTCGTAGTTATAAAGGAAAAATATGGTATCCGTATCACCGAAATTGTGAGTCCCATGGAACGGATAGAGGGATTAAAATGAACTATCATCCCGATCTGTTATCAACGGTGCTGAAAATGATAACTGTCCTGGTTATACTCCTGGGTGGGTTATTTATCGTTTTTTATTTTTTGAGACGGATATTAAAAAGAGAGGTCAAAGGATCAAGTGGGAAACTGATCAGGGTTCTATCAAGCAGTTATATCGGAGTTAAAAAAAACATATCCTTAATTGAGATTCCGGGGTCCATACTGGTTCTGGGGATTACGAGTGACAATATCCGCCTCCTTGCCAAAATAGAGGATGAAGAGATATTGAACAGGTTTAAGAGTCTCGAAGAGAAAAAAAGATCGACCTCGTTTTCAGACCAATTAAATAAATTATCATCAAGATTCAAACCTAAAGTGAATTAGTGGATTGGATGCTGGGATGGTTGGGATGATTGGTTACCAAATGATAAATGACCAA
>JAJSZO010000001.1:27602-30552 GCA_030262795.1 Deltaproteobacteria bacterium
AATGATAAATGACCAATGATAAATGACCTTAGATTTTATATCATTATCTTGATATGTGTTGCGGTTTTTAATGGGTTAACTCCTCATATTTGCCGGGGCGATACTCCACCGGCTTTTGCGCCTCTTTTCAGTATAGTTCCGGATAAAGCCGAAAATCCGGAGAGAATGGGTGTTGTTCTTGAGATTTTCCTCTTATTAACGGTTCTTTCTCTGGCCCCGGCAATTCTTATCATGCTAACCTCATTTACCAGAATTGTAATCGTGCTTTCTGTTCTTCGCCAGGCGATCGGAACCCATCAGATGCCTCCCAACCAGATAATTATCGGCCTGGCGCTATTTCTTACATTTTTTATTATGACTCCGGTTTGGCAAGATATCAATCAAAATGCGCTTCAACCATATCTAAACAAGAAGATAACTCAGCAGCAGGCATTAGAAAGGGCATCTCAACCTTTAAGGAGTTTTATGTTCAAACAGACAAAAGAAAAGGACCTGACTCTGCTCGTTGATATCGCAGATATTGCGAGACCCCGAAATATTGATGATGTCCCGATTTCCGTGCTTATTCCTTCCTTTATAATCAGTGAATTGAAAACCGCATTTCAGATCGGATTTTTGCTTTACGTGCCATTTTTGATTATTGATATGGTTGTAGCGAGTGTTCTTCTTTCCATGGGAATGATGATGTTGCCTCCTATTATGATTTCCCTGCCATTTAAGATGATGCTGTTCGTCCTTGCTGATGGCTGGTATTTGATTGTGGGTTCCCTGGTAAAGAGCTTTGCGTGAGAAATGTTAATATGACACCGGAATTTGTAACAGGATTTCTTTCAGAAGGCATAAAAACAGCCATTATAGTGGCAGCGCCGATGTTGTTTGCCGGTCTGGTGGTGGGCCTGATAGTTAGTATATTTCAGGCTGCTACACAGATTAATGAAATGACCATGACCTTTATTCCCAAGATATTAGCAGTAGGTCTTGCTCTACTTATTTTTTTCCCCTGGATGCTTCAAACTATGATTGATTTTATCCGTAACCTGTTTCTTAACATACCTCATTATATTCGATGATAACTTTTAACATCTCACTGCCGCAGCTTCAAATATTTTTTTTGATTTTTTTGCGAGTTGGCGCAATTATAATGTTTATTCCGATTTTTGATAGTAGAAACATACCTGTCCTATTTAAAGTAGGATTGGTATTTTCAGTTAGTATACTGTTATTCCCCATATTAAAATTAGACAACATTCCTTTTATTACCAGCGCAATACCCTTTGGCATAGGGGTAATAGGTGAAATCATGCTGGGAATTATCATTGGTCTTTCCGTTAAGCTGATATTTGCCGGAATTCAGTTGGCAGGCCAATTGTCAGGCTTTCAGATGGGTCTTGCTATTGCCAATGTCATGGATCCCGTGACAAGCGCTCAGGTTTCCATTATCGCTCAATTAAATAATCTGACAGCCATGCTGATATTTTTAACTATTAATGCTCACCACATGTTTTTACGAGCTCTCACTGAAAGCTTCCGGCTGGTTCCTCCCTTTGATGTGCAATTCAGCAATTCCTTAATTGAACACTTAATCAGCCTTTCGGGCAATATGTTTATTATCGCAATTAAGGTCGGAGCGCCGGTTATAGTGGCGCTGCTGCTTACAAGCGCGGCTTTTGGATTGATAGCCCGAACAGTTCCGCAGATGAATATTTTTTTAGTAGCCATGCCTTTAAAAATCGTTGTAGGGCTGCTGTTTTTGGCTTTTGCCCTTCCTTATTTATTGCCTTTTTTCAGACAGATGTTCAATGAATCGGGAAGAGATATACTTCTTCTTTTAAGAGCTATGTAGGTGAAGGATTTAGGAATTTAGGGAGCGGTTGACCATGCCGAAAGGAAGTTTTCAGGAAAAAACTGAACAACCTACTCCGAAACGTCTTCAGGAAACAAGAAAAAAGGGGCAGGTGGCCCAAAGCAGAGAGGTCTCTTCCGCTTTAATTCTATTATCCTCCTTAGGAGTATTCTTTTTTGCAGGTTCCTGGATGTTGTGGAGCCTTTCCGAGTTTATGCGGGGAATATTTCAAAATCTCGGAACCTTCCGCCTGTACGATATTTCTACTGTCAGCGCTTTATTGTTAAAGATTTTTGAGCAAATCTTCTCAGTTTTAATGCCTTTGATGCTGGTTGTTTTTGTCGCAGGAATTGCAGCCAATCTTTTCCAGTTCGGCTTTTTATTTACATCAAAGCCTCTTATTCCGGATTTTTCCAAACTTGATCCTGTTAAGGGAATGAAGAAGTTTTTTTCTCTAAAGGCTTTGGCGGAGCTTGTCAAATCTCTGTTCAAGGTGTTCGCTGTGGGCGGCATATCTTTTTTAATACTAAAAGGAGAACTGGAGGCTATTCCCGCCCTGGTACAGATGAGCGTTGGAGAGATCCTTTCATTTATCGGCAGGGTTTGCCTTAAGATATGTTTTTATGTTTGTCTGTTTTTGATTGTTCTGGCGGTTATAGATTATGTTTATCAACGCTGGCAGCATGAAAAGGACATGAAAATGACCAAACAGGAAGTTAAAGATGAGTCAAAGCAGACAGAAGGAGATCCCGCTGTTAAATCCAGAATTAGAAAGGCTCAGATGGAAATAGCGCAAGGTAAAATGATGGAAGCGGTTCCTGATGCCGATGTTATAGTAACCAACCCCACCAGCCTTGCTATTGCTCTTAAGTTTGATGCAAAAGAGATGCTTGCTCCTCAGGTAATAGCAAAAGGAGCCGGCTTTATTGCTGAGAGGATTAAAGAAATTGCTGAAGAAAATCAAATTCCGATTGTCGAGCATAAACCGGTCGCTCAGACTCTTTTTAAGCTGGCGGAAGTAGGAGATTTTATTCCTGCCGAGCTTTATCGGGCAATTGCAGAGATCCTGGCATATGTTTACAGATTGAAGGGAATGAATAGGAATTA
>JAJSZO010000001.1:30652-37070 GCA_030262795.1 Deltaproteobacteria bacterium
AATTAGGAATTAGGAATTAGGAATTGGATGATTTGTTGGTTACCAAATAATAAATGATAAATAATAAATGATAAACGATAATAGGCATGAAAAATGCTTGCTGTAAATTAATAGGAATTTACTACGACTTTACTTGACCATTTGACTAAGGAACGTGAACGAATTAACTTCCGCAAGTAGGCGCACAGATTTGGGTCGAATTTGTTTGATCTCAGATCACAAAAGTTGAAGGAATAGCGAGCTATTTCAAGATTTTTGGGATCTGAGATCGAACAAAAGCGGCCTGAAGCTGTGATGCATAGTTGCGGAAGTTATTTCGTCCACGTTCCTAATTACGGAAGGATTATGGAGACGGAAAATCAAACGGGATATTCGGAGATTCCCTTTATAGCAAAACACAGCGATATTCTTATGGCTATATTAGCTGTGGTTATTCTGGTAGTTATGATAATACCTCTACCGGCCATGCTGCTGGATATCCTTTTGTCGTTTAACATAACATTTGCTTTAATAATTCTTCTGGTAGGCATGTATATCTCGAAGCCATTAGAGTTGTCAGCATTTCCTTCCATACTTTTAATCACTACCTTGTTCAGATTATCACTAAATGTTGCTTCCACTCGAATAATTCTACTCCACGGAAACGAGGGACCCATGGCAGCCGGAAAAGTGATCAATGCTTTCGGAAGCTTTGTGGTTGGAGGAAACTATCTGGTGGGAATCATAGTTTTTTTAATCCTGGTCGTTATAAATTTTGTGGTAATTACGAAAGGAGCCGGACGAATTGCGGAAGTGGCTGCCAGATTTACTCTGGACGCTATGCCCGGCAAGCAGATGAGCATAGATGCCGACTTGAATGCAGGCTTGATAAATGACCAGGAGGCAAAGGCAAGAAGGCTGGAAATTTCACAAGAGGCGGAATATTATGGCGCTATGGATGGCGCTAATAAATTTGTTCGTGGAGATGCTATAGCAGGAATAATAATTACTTTGGTCAACATCCTGGCCGGGCTTGCTATTGGAGTTTTCCAGAATAAAATGAGTTTTTCCGATGCAGTCCAGACTTATACTTTGCTGACAGTGGGAGATGGATTAGTCTGCCAGATTCCTGCCCTGATTATTTCAACGGCAGCAGGTATTATAGTAAGCAGATCTTCTTCTAAAACAAACATGGGAAAAGAGATAACTTCTCAGATTTTACTCCAGCCGCGTGCTATCGTTATTGCTGCTATTGTGCTTTTTGCACTTGGCCTGGTTCCGGGGCTTCCGACTATCCCTTTTCTTATTTTGTCAATTTTATCCGGAAGTGTGGCTTATTTGATTTTGCAAACAAGAAAGACGGATTTAAAAAAACAAAAAGACAGCAAGATACAAAAATCCAAAACCGGATCGCCGGAAAAGTTAAAACCCCTTCCTCTTCTTGATATTCTATCTCTGGAAGTCGGCTACGGCCTTATTCCATTGGTGGACGTGGAACAAGATGGTGAGCTTTTGGACCGGATTAAATCAATCAGGCGACAAATTGCTAAGGAAGTCGGAATTATTGTTCCCTCTGTTCATATTCAGGATAACATGCAGTTAGAATCCAGTGAATATTCCATTTTGCTTAGAGGAAATGAAGTTGCCAGGGGAGAATTGATGATAAACCACTATCTGGCCATAAATCCCGGAACTGTTGAAAAAAAGATTGACGGGATCCCGACAAAAGAACCTACCTATGGGCTGCCGGCTTTCTGGATCAAAGAAGAAGTTAAAGAAAGCGCTATGGCGAGAGGATATACGGTAGTTGACCTTTCTACTGTTTTAACAACACATCTGTCTGATGTGATTAGAAATCATGCTCATGAATTATTGGGAAGACAGGAGGTCCAGCAGTTATTAGACAGCCTGAAATCCTCCCATCCAAAAGTCGTGGAAGAATTGATTCCCAATTTGTTGTCCCTTGGCGGTGTGGGGAAAGTGCTCCAGAACCTTCTAATGGAGCAAATTCCTGTTCGTGATTTACTTACTATCTTAGAGACCTTGGCTGACTGGGCTATAGTGACAAAGGATTTAGATGTTCTGACAGAGTATGTGCGTCAAGCGCTTGCAAGAACAATCACCAAACTTTATCAGACATCCGATGGAAATATACCATTAATAACCCTTGACCAGAGCGTTGAAACCGCAATATCCGGAGCGATTCAGCAAACGGAACAGGGCAGCTTTCTCACCATGGAACCTAATATCGCCCAAAAAATCATGAAAATCCTTAGCAAAAATCTGGAGAAGTTTTCACAACTGAATCGTCAACCGATTGTTTTATGCTCAGCCCAGATCAGATCGCATTTCAAGAAGCTTGCAGATCGGTTTATTCCTAATCTCGTGGTGCTCTCATATAATGATATTTTAAATAATGTTAAAATTCAATCAATAGGAACAGTAGGACTTTCCGATGCAGATTAAACGATTTGAAGCAGAGAATATGACAAAAGCCTTGCGGTTGGTTAAACAAGAATTTGGTTCTGAGGCGGTGATTCTTTCCGCCAGGAGCCTGGAGAAAAAGAAGGGGGTGTTTTGGCCTATGAAAAGACCTGTAGTAGAGGTAACAGCGGCAAAAGATACATCTTATCCGGAGACCGAAAAAACTTCATCAGACAAAATTCGAAAGTTCGAGAATTTAAGTAATGAAAAGAGCTTAATTAGCCCGCTTCGTGGAGGAATAAAGGTGTTAAAGGACAAACCGGATAATATCGTTCAAAACTATGATAGAAAATTAGCTGACTTAAATCAGCAGATGTTGTCTCAGGGTGTGGAAAAAAATATAGCTCGAAAATTAACAGAACAAGTAAAGAGAATTGCATCATCGAAAAAGTTTTTAAAAGACGAAGAACTTAAATTGTGTTTGATCCGTATTCTTAAGGAAATGGGTATAACAGCCAGGCCGGTAAAGATAGAGACCGGAAAACAAAAAGTTGTTGCTTTCATAGGTCCCACCGGAGTGGGAAAGACAATAACTATTGCCAAATTAGCTGTCATCCATGCTATCAAAATGAGAAAACGGGTGGCATTGATTACCCTGGATAATTATCGAATCGGTGGCATTGACCAGCTCAAAATTTACGCAAAAATCATTGGAATTCCCTTTGAAGTTGCTTCGACCGGCAAAGAATTCAAGGAATGCCTTAACAGGCTGAAGGACAAAGAGCTTATTTTAATTGATACTGCCGGAATGAGTCAAAGGGATGAATCTCGGTTTAATGAACTCAGGGCTCTTTTTGATAAAATTCGTCATGTTGAAACTCATCTTCTCTTGAGTGCTACCACAAAAGAAAATGATCTTATTAATATATTGGCAATGTTTAAAGCATTTCCCGTTAGCAAATTGTTATTTACAAAGCTTGATGAAAGCACCTCGTATGGAAACATGTTCAATCAATTAATTCGATCAAAAATACCTGTTTCATACTTTACAAACGGTCAGGAGATTCCGGAAGACATTGAAATTGCAACATTAGAAAAAATGGTGGATCTGATAACAAACCGGGAAAAGGATGGGAAACATTCCGGTGAAGCTTACGTTGCAAGCAAAAACTCAATCTTTTTTCATTGTTTTGATTGTCAATTGGTAAAGAGGATTAAACAAGAGAATATCATCGTATTTGAAAGAGCAATAGATGCAGTAAATAAACAGTTCAAACCCTGCAAATCATGTTGTCCCGACAAGGTTGAAAAACAGAGTCTATGTTCCTGGGATGCAGATACAAGAAAAAACGGGACATATTAATCATGGTTGGATGATTGATTAGCAAATGACAGATGAGAGAAATAATGAAGCAAAAGGACACCTTGAGCAAGGTTATAAGCTTGGCCGGAAGGATTGCAGATAAAAATGCTGCATCGGTTCGAAGGAAAAATAGAAATCGCAAATCAAATACGCGGGTAATTGCCATAACCAGCGGCAAAGGAGGGGTCGGCAAAACTAATATTGTCGGCAATCTTGGGTTTGCGCTCAGCCAATTAGGAAAAAAAGTTCTTATTCTGGATGCGGATTTAGGGCTGGGAAATATTGATATATTATTAGGGCTGGCTCCAAAGTATAACCTCTCTCATGTTATTGCGGGGGAAAAGAGTATTTCGGAAATTATAATTAAAGGCCCTGGGAATATGAATATACTCCCTGCTTCTTCCGGCATCCAGGAACTTACCAAATTAACAAAAGAGCAAAAAATCCAAATCCTTACTGAACTTGATTCATTAATTGATTCGATTGATATTTTATTAATTGATACTGCGGCGGGCATTTCGTCGAATGTGATGTATTTCAATGTTTCAGCTCAAGAGATAATGGTCGTTGTAACTCCGGAACCTACTTCCGTTACAGATGCCTATGCTTTAATGAAGGTGCTTTCTCTCAAGTATTCGGAAAAACATTTTAATTTACTGGTAAATTCGGCTTCCAGCAAACAGGATGCACACGAGGTCTTCAGACAATTGAATCTGGTTGCTGATAGATTTTTAGATATATCAATCGAATACAGTGGATGCGTGTTATTTGATGAAAACGTCACAAAGGGCGTAAGACATCAAAAAATCGTCAGTGAATTATATCCTGATACGCGTGCAAGCAGGTGTTATGCATCTCTGGCAAAGAAAATCTGTAAATCACAAGCATACCATTCTCCAAAAGAAGATACCAATTTTTTCTGGAAAGATATTATTCAGAATAAATTTGATTGAGCTAAGGAACGTGGACGATTTGCGATCTGAGATCAATCAAATCCGACCAAAATCTATGCGCCTACTTGATGAAGTTGTTTCGTCCACGTTCCTAAACTGGAAAATTGATTGATGATGAAGCCGGCACAAAAACAAATAAAAAACCCATACAATGAAAACCTTTTATTAAGGAATCAAATGATAACCGAATGTCTTCCTGATGTTAAACGTATTGTTTACAGGATTGCAATTCATCTTCCCCAGAATGTGGTGGAGATTGATGATTTAGTGAATGCGGGCATTGTTGGTTTGATCCATGCTATAGAACGGTATGATCCTGCAAGAAATACTAAGTTTATGACTTATGCGGCATTTCGAATTAAAGGAGCTGTCCTGAATGAGTTGCGCTCTCAAGACTTTCTTTCAAGGTCAAATAGAAAGAAAATCCGTGAGTTGGAAAAAGCTTATTTAAAGCTGGAACATAAACTCGGAAGAGAGATTGAAGACAAAGAGGTGGCAGAGGAACTGGGGCTAAGCCTTGATCAATTCTACCAGATTAAAAAAATGTCCGGGATCTCTTTCATTAGTTTTGATGAGTTAGGATATTCTTCAAAAAAAGAAAAAAAGAATTTTATGAGTTGCCTGGTTAATAGCGATACTGAGGATGCATTGACTTTGGCAAGGGTAAAAGAAATAAAAGCCGCCATTGCCGGAGCCGTTGAGCAATTACCGGAAAAGGAAAAGCTGGTAATTTCATTATACTATCTGGAAGAATTGACTATGAAAGAGGCAGCAAAGGTTTTAGGTATAACGGAATCAAGGATTTCTCAGATCCATTCCATGGCAATTATTCACCTGCGAGAAAAGTTGAGAAAGAAAGAGCTGATAGAGAATTGATCAACCAATCAAGGTCAAAATAATGACCTTCCGAGGTATATATGTCAAAATTTTGGCGTGCATTATGGTTGAGAATATAAATATACAAAAAACAATTTTTCCGACTTCTTTTGCATCCAAAGTAAAGAAAGTGGACAGGCAGGATGCTGATGCCCAACAAAAACGCTTTGACAAACAACTTGAGGAAGAAGACGAAAAGAATAAAAAAAAGAAGCAGGCAAAATATGAGTTTGAATCTACCGGAATCGGAGATAGCAAAGAAACAGGAAAAGAGAAGGCGGAAATAGACAACAGAAAAGACCGGGATTCTGATAATACTCAGGGAAAGTTAATTGATATACTTGTGTAAAATGCCTGTAAAACAAGGGTATCCTTCGAGGAGCAAAAAAGGAGTTGGGAAATGATATATCTCACAATAGAGTTTTGGAAAGTAGTGCTGGATATTATAGGGCTCTCCCTTTGCGGCATTACAATTTTGCATCTAATGAAAAACAAGTCTAAATATAATCAGTCTCTATTAAAAGAATCCGGAAAGAGAAATTCCGGCAGTTTTAATGAGGAAGTACTTGCTCAATTAGAAAAGCAAGAATCAGACATGCCTTTTGAAACGATTTCCGATGCTATAGAGTCTGCAAAAAAAACGGGCCAGGTTCAGGAGGGCTCTTATAATAAAAAGAGTTCGGGCAGTGACGATTTGGCAGGTGACGAGTATGACGAGGTCGCAAGGTTGGCAGATTTGGGCTTGAGCGTAAAAAAAATTTCTGAGAGAGCAAAAATACCGAAAAGAGAGGTTGAGCTTGTTGTAAAGCTTAAGGGACTCGAA
>JAJSZO010000001.1:37170-41439 GCA_030262795.1 Deltaproteobacteria bacterium
TCCTAAGGAATGTGGACGAATTAACTTTTGGAGGTTTGGAATATGAACGGAGCGATACACCTGGTTGCTGCTGGAGGAATATTTTACGAAAAAAAACTTGATGTCCTGGCCAATAATCTTTCCAACATTAATACAGTTGGATTTAAGAAAGATCAAGCTTTCCGGTTATCTGCTTTGAAAGAGAATCCTGAGCAGACTTCAATTTCAGGGAAGTCACAAAATCTTTTTTCCATTCTGCCATTTGGGACCAGAACTGACTTTTCTCCCGGTTCTCTGCAACATACAGAAAATGCATTAGATCTGGCCTTAAACGGAAACGGTTTTTTCTGCATTAAAACACCTGAAGCAATTCAATATACCAGGAAAGGAAATTTTACTCTTAATGAAAACGGAGTGCTGGTTACTCAGGAAGGGTTGCCTGTTTTGGGCGAAGGAGGTGAAATAAAAATTGATGGCAAAAATATTGTTGTTGACGCGCAAGGAAATGTTTCGGTGGACGGAACTACGGTCGATACAATAAAGATTGTCGATTTTCCTCAGACCTATGTCCTGGAAAAAGCCGGCAATTCATTATTTACTCTTACCGATAGCAGCATTGCAGAAAATAAAGCCGAAGGAGTTGAGGTGCAGCAGGGGTTTGTCGAATTTTCGAATGTAGATGCCATAAGGATGATGACAGAGATGATTGAGGTGCTCAGGGGATATGAGTCATATCAAAAAGTCATTCAGAATATTGATGATGTCAACTCAAAAGCAATCAATGGTATTGGAAGGTTGGCGTGAAAATACGGGAGGATAATTATGATTCGGAGTTTATGGACAGCAGCTTCAGGGATGCAGGCCCAAGTATTAAATATTGATGTCATTTCAAACAATCTGGCCAATGTAAATACTACCGGTTTTAAAAGGGGCCGGGCTGATTTTCAGGATTTGCTGTATGAGACACTCACTCCGGCAGGAGTTGCCTCTTCAGCAGGCACTCAAGTGCCTACCGGAATTCAGCTTGGTCATGGAACAAGACCCGTGGCTGTTCAGAAGATTTTTATACAGGGAAACTATCAAAATACGCAAAATGAACTGGATATTGCCATTGAGGGCGATGGTTTCTTTCAGATCTTGCAGCCCAATGGAGAGGTTGCATATACCAGAGACGGGGCATTTAAGCTCAGTGGTGACGGAGAGATTGTTACTTCTGATGGTTTTCTGATGGAACCCGGGATATCTATTCCACTTGATAGCACTGCAATTTCTATCGGAACAGATGGAACGGTTTCGGTCTTACAGGCAGGACAGTCTGAGGCCAGTGAGATCGGAACTATTGAGCTTGTCAAGTTTATCAACCCGGCAGGGCTAAACAGCATAGGCAGAAATCTCTATCTTTCCACACCAGCTTCAGGCGATTCGGTTACCGGTACTGCAGGAGAAGATGGGTTCGGCACCATCGCTCAAGGATACTTAGAGATGTCTAATGTCAGTGTGGTTGATGAGATGGTGAATATGATTACTGCTCAAAGGGCTTATGAAATCAACAGTAAATCCATTCAGGCATCCGATGAAATGTTGCAAATGGCAAACAATCTTAAACGGTAAGGAAGTAAAATGAATAGCTCAAAGCAAAAAAGCTCAAAGCTTAAAGCTCAAAGCCCAAAGTTTTTTTTCGGTCTTATTCTTTGTTTGTCACTCTTTTTCTTTATATTAGGAATATCGGCTAATCTATCTGGTGCCGGTATAATTAGTATAAGGGTTTTGAAAAATGTGGAGATAGAAGATGATAAGATACTGTTGGGGAAAATTGCCGTGATCAAGGGTAAACACTCTGAATTTATTCAAAAACTACGGAATATTGTCGTTGGAAGGTCGCCTTTGCCCGGAAAAACACGCCGGATTGATGAGCATTACATAAAAATCCGTTTGAAACAAAGCGGTGTTGATTTATCCGGGATAATACTGGATGTTCCCGAAAAAAATGAGATTTCCAGAGGTTTTATCGAGATTTCCGGAGAGAAGATTGAAAAGATGGCTCTGGATTTTATATATAAAAAAATTCCCTATGAAAAAAACAGGGCAAGGGTCAAAAAGATTCGGGCCAATCGCAGCGTAGTTCTTCCAAAAGGAAAGGTTACCTATAAAGTTGTTCCTCCCCCCAATATGGACTTTTTCGGCTTAATCCCCCTCTCCGTTGTTTTTAATGTAAACGGGCTCTTTCAAAAGAAAGTCTTGGTGAGTGTTGATATTGAGGTATTAACGGAAGTGATTGTCACTAAAAGGCCGTTTGGAAGGTATAAAATAATAACAAAAGATGATATTTGTTTACAAAAAATGGATATATCAAATTTACCGTCCAATATTATTACCAGCCCTGAGGATGTCCTGGGCAAAAGAGCCAAAAGAGCAATTGATGCAAAAACAGTCTTAAGGGCTGATCTTATAGAGTTTCCTCCTTTGGTCAGGCGTGGAGACATTGTGTCGATCATTGCCGAATCAGATGGTTTAAAAATTACCGTCCTTGGAGAGGTTAAGAAAAAAGGCCGGATGGGCGAAAGAATCAGAGTTGTAAATCTTGATTCTAAAAAAGGAATATACGCACGTGTGCTGGATTCAAATACGGTAAAAGTTGATTTTTAGTAACCATTCAGTCACTAAGGGATTTAGGGATTCAGGAGATTTAAAAGAATGTTTTACAAATACAAAAAATTATCAAAGTTTTTAATATACATCTGCTTTTCTTCATTCTTTTTTATAACTCTTTGCGGTTGTGCAGGCAGGATTAAAGATACAAAACCGATAGTGAATAATATTGTTAATGAAGCCAATGAAGAAGAACCTGCTTTAAAACATGATGGGTCTCTATGGCAGGATGGGGGTCTTTTGAGCGAGTTGTTTGTAAACTCTAAAGCCAGAAAGATCGGAGATATTGTTACTATTAAAATCATTGAATCCTCCAGTGCTTCAAATAGAGCTGCAACCAATACAGGCAGAAGTTCCTCTTTATCAATGGGCATAGATAATCTTTTCGGTTTGGAAGGTCGGTATGATAAATCAAGCCCTGCAAGCAAAAGTCCTCATCCGTTTTTTAACCCTTTTGCCAGAGCAAATGGCGATTTGTCAAGCACTTTTGACGGATCCGGCACAACCACAAGGAGAGGAGACCTTACGGCATATATCACTGCAATGGTCACAAAAGTATTGCCTAACGGCAACCTTGAGATTGTGGGAACTCGTGAAGTAACGGTAAACAATGAGGAACAGACGATAACCTTATCCGGAATTATCCGGCCGAGAGATGTTTCTCCGGATAACGTAATTCTGTCAACTTATATATCTGATGCCAGGATTGCATATAGTGGCTCAGGTATAATTAATGACCGTCAACGTCCCGGCTGGATGGCAAGGATCCTGGACTGGGTTTGGCCGCTTTGATTTCAGGGGTCTGGAGTCAGGAGTCAGGAGGTCGGGGATTTTAAGGTGAGGGTCGTAGGGGCGAATCTTGTGTTCGCCCATCACGGGAGGGAAGGAATGGCTGAACAATTGAACATCATTAAAAGTATGCTTGCAAAATTTGTGTTAATTTTGATAATTTTGACCTTTGTTATCAGTCATGCTCATGCCGTTCGGATCAAGGATATTATAGATATTGAAGGGGTTCGTAAGAACCAGTTGGTTGGATATGGGCTGGTCGTTGGTTTGAATGGAACAGGTGACGGCAATAAGTCGGAATTTACTATTCAATCCATGGCAAGCATGTTGGAAAAAATGGGGATAACGGTTAATACTGAAGATATAAAGGTTGATAATGTTGCAGCCGTGATGGTTACCGCTGGTTTGCCGCCATTTGCAAGAGTCGGCAGCAGAATTGATGTTCTTGTCAGTTCGATAGGTGATGCGGATAACCTTCAGGGAGGAACATTGCTGTTTACTCCTCTTAAGGCCGCAAATGGAAAGGTTTACGCTGTTGCCCAGGGCCCGGTCAGCACAGGGGGGTTCTCAGTTGGAGGAGCAGGCGGCAAAGTCCAGAAGAACTTTCCAACTGTTGGACGCGTTGTAGGCGGAGCTATGATTGAAAGAGAGGTGATATCCAATTTTAATCAAAAAAGAACATTGTCCCTGGTATTACGTAATCCTGATTTTACTACTGCATCTCGTGTAGCGGAGGCAATCAATGCAGCTTTATATGAACAAATAGCTAAAGCTCCGGATGCCGGAGCCGTACAGGTAAAGATTTCGGAAAAATATTCGGAAAACATTGCGGGATTGGTCGTTCTGATAGAA
>JAJSZO010000001.1:41539-46552 GCA_030262795.1 Deltaproteobacteria bacterium
TCTATGTTGGATTCTCAACTGGCAAAAGAAATGGCTTCCGGAGGAGGAATCGGACTTTCTTCTTTTCTTTGTGACCAACTTTGCACCAAACCGGAAGATGATGATTAGATGATTCGTTGCTCGTTTCCGGATGATTGGAAAAAACGAATCAAATAATTAAAGGTTTAGTTATTTTTTGCCGATAAAGAACATATAGACTTTTAGATAATTAATTTCACAAGGCCAGAAGAAGGAAGGCGTATTAGTCGTCGATGACTGATAACACAGTAAAATTATTTATCTGAAAGTTTATAGATAGAAATCATGTAACGTTTTAGCCTTTAACGACTTGACAATTTGACTGCGCAACCAGGTTCAAAGGAGATTTTAGAAATGGAAATTACGACGAACAATTCTTATATTAATTTAGAGTCTTATACTAAAAACATCGGGGAAAAAGAAAAGACGGATTCATTATCCAAACAGGCCTCTGAGGAGACTTTTAGAGAGGATAAGGTTGTATTATCCTCAAAAGCAAGGGAAATTCAGGAGGCAAAAAAGCTCTTAAATTCTCTTCCGGATATCCGGGAGGAAAAGGTAGCTCATTTAAAAGAGCAGATCAAGAATGGAACTTATCACATTGAAGGAGACAAGATAGCTGTCAAAATGCTGAATGAATCTCTTAGTATTGAATATTGAAAATTTTTGGATGAATTAACGAATTATGGATTTGCTGTTCAATAAATTTTTATGTCTGCTTGAAGAGAAAACAGATTTTTATCAATTGCTGCTTCTAATCGTCCAAAAAGAGAATAAAGCGGTAGTGGATTTAAAACTGAAAGAGTTGAATGAGGCTGCTAAAGAAAAAGAGAATTTGCTCCTGAAAATTCAGATACTGGAAGAACAAAGGCAGCGCATGCTGGAGATGGTGGCTGATTCTATAGGATGCCCGCTTCATGGCCTTACCTTATCTAAATTATCCCAATTAATTGAAGAGCCCTACTCCACCAGGTTAAATGCCTGCCGTTCCAATCTCTTGGCGTTGACACAAAGTATCCGGGAAGTAAATAACAGTAATAAGTCCCTGATAGTTCACTCTCTTAAACTTGTTGGAAGTTCACTATCCTTATTAGATAATTTAATTGCACCCATTCCGGTTTATTGCCGGACCGGCAAGACTCCAATTAACGATCAAAGCGGGAAGGTTCTCTCCGCTCAAATTTAGGAATCGGATATGAACAACATAAACGAAAAAAACATCTCTATGATCAAGAAGATCGAAGAAGATATAGATACAGTTGGCTTAAATGATAGCGATGCATGGAACAATATTCGTTCTCAACTGGAAAAAGTGATTCAGGATATTTCGGGTGAAAATACTGAGTTGGTTAACATTCTCAGTCTCTGTATAGAGGGAGTGAGAGCTTTATCTGACAAATCCGTTGCTGATTCTTTATCCCTTGTTAATGCCATATCAGGTGCACTAACAGCCTCAGAGCGCTATCTGTCGGACACTCCGGATAGCCGGCTTCTTATTGGTGAAGCAGGTCGTGCATTAGGAAACATTTTAAACAAAGACTCTGTTGAATATGACCAACCATTATCTCTTTCGATGCTTAATGATGCAGCTTTACTTCTGATCCAGCTTGAAGCGGATGACATGGAAGGTTTGACAGGTTTGCAGCAATTGCTGAATACAATTATTGCTGACGGATCATTTCCTGAATCTTTGGGGCAAAATATTGTTCAGGCAGCTCAAAAAATTGAAGAAGTTATTAAAACTGATGCTTTGGATCCGGATTTAACTATTGCCGAAGTCGGTAAACTTATAGAAAAAGCCATGAATGAGATTGAAGATAATGGCAGAGATGTTACGACAGGCAGCATTGAAGAAAGAGCAACTGATGATCAGACAGGTGTGATAGAAGAAAACGGAGATAAGAATGTTGATTTTGTTGTGAACCGGGACGAGCCCGCTGCTGAAAAACAGGTGTCTGATTACATGCCTGAAAATCCGGATATCGAACTGATTGGTGAGTTTATTGCTGAAGGAAGTGATTTAATTACTAATGCTGAAGAGGCGCTGTTAACTCTTGAAAATGATCCTGATGATATGGATGCAGTAGGTACTGTTTTTCGAGCCTTTCACACAATCAAGGGAACCGCTGCTTTTATGGAGCTTAATATTCTATCGGAAATGGCTCACCACGCTGAATCGCTTTTAAGTCGTGTTCGGGATCGTGAAATACGCTATACCGGCGGATACGCAGACCTTGCGCTTCGTTCTCTTGACATGCTCAAAGAGCTCATTCAGGCTGTTGAGCAAGCTTTAGGCGGCGAGCCTTTATCCAAACCAAAAGGTTACGATGAGTTGATGCGTATTCTGGAAAATCCGGAACAGGCAGGTATATCTGAGGATTTTGATGAAGCAGCTACGCCTCGGGTCGGCGACCTTTTAGTAGCTCAAGGCAGTGCTGAAAGGCAGCAAGTGGAAGAGGCCGCAGCCTTATATCCTGAAAAACAGATCGGAGCGGCAATTGTGAAATCAAAGGCTGCATCTATAGAGGATGTTGGCCGGGCGATTCGAACACAAAAGAAGATACAACGCTCCAAGCAGGTTGTGCAATCATCAATCAGGGTGAATACTGATCGGTTAGACCGTTTGATCAATATGATGGGAGAGCTGGTAATTGCTCACTCAATGGTGGCTCAGGACGAAATTATAATCAATAACGGACACCATGAACTCTTAAAAAAGATTGTCCATACAAGCAAGATTGTTCGTGAACTGCAACACATGGGCATGTCAATGCGGATGATTCCCCTTAAATCTACCTTCCAAAAAATGACCCGGCTGGTGAGAGACCTGTCTCGCAAGGTCGGTAAAAATATCAATTTTGTCACAGAAGGTGAAGAAACGGAGATAGACAGGAATATGGTAGATATTGTTAAAGATCCACTTGTACACATGGTTCGCAATGCAGTAGATCACGGCATCGAACTGCCCGATGTCAGGAAAAAAACCGGCAAGCCGGAATATGGCACAGTACGCTTATCAGCATATCATTCTGCCGGTAATGTGGTTGTAGAGATAAAAGACGATGGTAATGGCCTTGACCGTGAGAAACTGATTGCCAAAGCCATAGAAAAAGAAATTATTAGTGATGGAAATTTGCTTAGTGATCGAGAGGTATTTAACCTGATCTTTGAACCGGGCTTTTCCACAGCCAAGGTGGTGAGCGACGTATCGGGCCGTGGCGTGGGGATGGATGTTGTGAAAAAAAATATCGAAACTCTGCGCGGACAGGTCGAAATTCAATCTGAACCCGGAAAGGGAAGCGTTTTTAAAATGAGGCTTCCTCTGACTCTGGCGATTATTGATGGAATGGTTATTCGTGCCGGCCGAGAAACATATGTTGTGCCGATAGCTTCGATTGTCACGTCTCTCAGGCCTAATCCGGAAGACCTTTCAACAGTGCTGAATCAAGGCGAGATGCTTTCTCTTCAGGGTAAGCTTATTCCATTGTTCAGGCTGGACAGTCTATTTGATATCAGGGGCGCTGAGCAGGATCCTACCAGGGCGATTGTTATGGTAATTGAAGACAACGAGAGCCAGGCATGCCTGCTCATTGATGAGTTGATCGGCAGGCAGCAGGTTGTTATCAAGACATTGGGAGAAAGTATGCGGGATATACCCGGGATTTCCGGAGGCGCTATTATGCCGAATGGTCGAGTAGGACTGATTCTTGATGTCGGCGGGCTGGTTAAGTTCGCGAATACGCGGCAATGAAGAATTAGGAAGAATTAGGAATTACGAATTAGGAATTACGAATTGAGGGATTAATTATTGGATGTAGGGGCAGGCCATCCTGCCCAATTGGGATGGTTGGATGATAAGTGGCTATCAACCGGAAACGAGTTATGAGTTATGACTTTAGTGTCGATTGAATTGAACGAAAAGCATTTTAAGAAAGTCAGCCAATTAGTATACCGGTTTTCCGGAATTAATCTGAAAAACGGTAAAGAGGCTCTGGTCAGGGCTCGTCTCATGAAACGGCTGCGGGCTTTAGGAATGGGAAGTTTTGAAGAGTATCTTAAATACCTTGAGAGCGACAGAGGAGGAAAGGAACTCAGTTGCATGATTGATGTTATGACAACCAATAAGACATCCTTTTTCCGCGAGGCAGGGCATTTTAACTATTTGCGTGAGAAGATATTGCCGGAACTCAAAGGCCAAAGATTGAGGTTTTGGAGCGCGGCCTGTTCTTCCGGTGAGGAGCCTTTTTCTCTGGCAATCCTGCTGATAGAAAATATACCGCAGATAAAATCCATGGACGTGCGGATTCTGGCCACGGATATATCGACAAAAATGCTGAATAAAGCGCGCAGAGCTGTTTACGAAGAGGGAACACTACGGGATGTTCAGCGACTGCTTTTGCAAAAATATTTTATTAAAGTTCGAAACCAACAGCCTCTTGCTTACCAGGTAAAAGATAATGTTAGCTCAATGGTTCAATTAACGTGGCTGAACCTGATGGATTCATGGCCGATGAAGGGGCTGTTTAACGTAATATTTTGCCGCAATGTGATGATTTACTTTGATAAGCCAACTCAGCAGAAGTTAATTAATCGCTTCTGGGAGCTTATAGAGCCTGGAGGTTATCTTTTTGTCGGCCATTCAGAAAGCCTGTCGACCATTTCACACAAATTTAAATATATACGTCCGGCAACCTATAGGAAATGAATTGCTGATTACTGGTTGATGGTACTGAGTGATTGGTTGATAACGAACTAACGAATATAGTAACCGTTCACGGTTATCAGTTTACGGTTTACGGTTTTTTTATTGAATTAGTTTTTTGAATTTTTTTAGAAAATATTTTAACTTCACATGCAATATAAACTTGAATTCTCAGTTTAGCATCAAGGCCTTTCGCCTTTATGTTTCAATCAACCGTTAACTGTGAACCGTTACCAAATTTACAAGTTGGGGCAGATGAGACACGTTGTTGTAGTGGGTGATATGAAGGTTGG
>JAJSZO010000001.1:46652-48360 GCA_030262795.1 Deltaproteobacteria bacterium
GCAGCAAAATTGCTCGTGTTGCTTGATAATAACGATACGACCGCAGCTCAAATCGAACAGATTTTGCGATATGACCCGGGTCTTACTGCCAATCTTCTGAGGTTGACAAACTCCGCATATTTCGGGCGTCCGTGTCAGGTAGGCTCAGTGAATCAGGCCGTAGTTCTATTGGGATGGAAAAAATTGATCCAGTTGGTGATGGCCTCTTGTGTGAACGCTGTAATGGGCAAACCGGTTTTAGGCTATGATCTGCCGGCTGGTGAACTCTGGCGGCACTCAATCGCAGTATCGGTTGCAGCGGAAGACCTGGTAAAGGAACTAAAAATTGCCAAATCTGAGGAGATCTTTACGGCAGCTCTTCTCCATGATGTAGGAAAGCTGGTTTTGGGTGGTTTTGTGAAGGAAGACTTAGAAAAAATTGAAATAGAAGCATCCCGTGGAATATCTTTTGAAGTAGCCGAACGTATTGTGTTAGGCACAGACCATGCTGAAATTGGGGCTCAAATATTAAAAAACTGGTCGTTTCCGCCGACACTTGTCAATGCAGTTCGATGGCATCACGATCCTGACTCTGCCGATAAAACAGATACTCTGACAGATATTGTTCATGTGGCTAATATATTATGCCTGATGATTGGAATCGGAGTTGGAAGAGAGGGCCTTTGCTACAAACCTTCGCCTCTGGCGACGAAAAGATTAGGTCTCAGGACTAATGATCTTGAAATGGTTGCCAGCCGAACATTGCAATATGTTGATGATTTATGTAATGTTTTTGAATCAAGATAGCGCACCTTCGGTGCGAGCTGGTAAGCTAATTAGAGGTTATCAAAATGGCGATTAATATTCTTATAGTAGATGATAGTGCTGTCATGCGGTCTATAATCTTGAAAACCATGCGTATGGCCGGCCTTCCACTCGAAGAGATTTATCAAGCTGCAAATGGTCAGGAGGGGCTTGATGTTCTCAACCGGCACTGGATAGATCTGGTAATTGCGGATATCAACATGCCGGTCATGAATGGTGAAGAGATGATAGACCGGATGCAGGAGAATTCCGATACAAAAGAAATTCCAATAATTGTAGTGTCAACGGAAGGTAGCAAGACACGTATAGAGCGACTGCAACATAAGGGCGTCAGGTTCATCCACAAACCCTTTTCCCCGGAAATTATCCGCGATACTGTTACAGATATCACAGGAATAGGAGTCAGCGATGAGTGAGCAACTTAAAGAGATACTATCTCGCGTGGCCGGAGAGACTCTGGAAAAACTGGCTTTTATGTTCTCTTTTCCGGAAGATGAGAGGGGCCGCATGATCCTGGATTCTGCGGTGGCAGCATTTATTTCATTTTCAGGGCCATTTTCAGGGACACTTGTCATGACAGTTTCAAATCAACTTCTCCCTGAGCTTGCCGCAAACATGCTTGGCGTGGATGATGAAGAAACAACACTTGAGCAACAGCATGATGCTCTTAAAGAGACGATAAACATCATCTGCGGCAATTTATTGCCTGTCATCGCAGGAGAGGAAGTCGTCTTTAATATTGATGCACCGATGATTATTGCCGGAGTTGAAGCAATAAAAGAAGCTATAGAAGACCATGGCCACAAACCGGCATCCATAGTGAAACTGAACATTGAAGAGAGCGAATGCGACCTTTTTTTGTTTATTAATGGTAGGGGCACGATGCATCGTGCCCCTACGGTAG
>JAJSZO010000001.1:48460-50957 GCA_030262795.1 Deltaproteobacteria bacterium
GCATCGTGCCCCTACGGTAGGTAGTAAATATGATAAAGGTACTCATTGTAGATGATTCAGCAGTTGTCCGCCAAATTTTGACCAAAGAGCTGTCTAAGTACAAGGATATCGAAATAATCGGAACGGCTGTTGACCCCTATGTAGCGCGGGATAAGATTGTAAAACTCAAACCCGACGTGATTACTCTTGATCTGGAAATGCCGAGAATGGATGGCCTTTCGTTTCTATCAAAACTGATGAAGCATTACCCTATGCCTGTGGTTGTTGTGAGTTCTCTTACTCCGAAAAACAGCGAAAATGCTTTGAGGGCCTTAGATCTTGGGGCTGTGGAAGTTCTTTGCAAACCGGGATCAGCATATTCTACATTAGATATTTCTCGAAGCCTGGTTCGCGCTATCAGGGCTGCTGCATCAGCCAGGATTAATAAGTATCAGGAATGTTTGCATCATGTTGTTGAAAAAGTTCAATTAAACAAACTTCTTGCTCAAACAACGCATAAAGTAATAGCCATCGGGGCTTCTACAGGCGGTACAAAGGCAATTGAGGCTGTGCTGAGTATCATGCCCGCAACCTCTCCGGGTATGGTGATTGTGCAGCATATGCCGGAAAATTTTACCACCGCCTTTGCTAATAGACTTAATGAAATATGTCAAATACAAGTACGTGAAGCATGCGATAACGATCACGTGGTCCCCGGTGTGGCTTTGATAGCGCCGGGGAATCATCATATGGTGCTTCACCGAAGCGGAGCACTCTATCTCGTAAAGATAAAAGATGGCCCAAGGGTTCATTATCAGCGTCCCAGTGTAGATGTATTATTCCGGTCAGTGGCAAAAAGTGCAGGGCGAAATGCTGTTGGAGTGTTGCTCACCGGCATGGGAGCCGACGGTGCGAAAGGAATGCTCTCCATGAGAGAAAGCGGGGCTTACACTATGGCTCAGGATGAAGATAGCTGTGTTGTCTTTGGCATGCCAAAAGAGGCTATAAATCTTGGGGCAGTCGATAAAATTGTTCCGCTGCATTATATTTCACAGGGAATTATTAATGCCCTGCGGGAGTAGTCGACCAACAAAGGTAATTAATTATGTCGAATGTGTATGGAATATTGAACACAGGAAGAACAGCGCTTTCTACCCAGCAAAAGGCAATTGATGTTACCGGCCATAATATTGCCAATGTAAATACTCCCGGCTATTCACGCCAGAGAGTTAATATGGAGACAAATGAGCCTGTTTCATCCTCGCCTGGACAAATAGGAACCGGTGTGAAGGCAGCGGAGATTCAAAGAATTTACGACCGGTTTGTAGGGGCGCAAATCAACAATGAGAATCAGAATCTGGGAAACTGGGAAGCCCAAAAAGGTGTTCTCGAAAAAGTTGAAATATTTTTTGACGAGTCCTCAGAATATGGATTGAATCAAGCAATGAGTGAGTTTTGGAATGCCTGGCAGGATCTGGCCAATAACCCATCTGACCATGAAGGACGAGCCGCCCTTCTATCTAAAAGCGAGACCATGACAGACACCTTTAACAATACATACTCGAATCTGACACAAATTCAGAGAGAAATAGATGTCAACATAATGGGAACAGTTAAAGAAATAAATTTGATTACAGAACGGATTGCAGGGCTAAACGAAAAGATTGCCGGGATCGAAGTTGGCGAACAAAATGCTAATGACCATAGAGATACTCGCAATCTATTATTGAAAGACTTGTCTTTGATGATTGATATTGATTCTTTTGAAAATAGCGATGGAAAAGTAACTGTTTTAACGGCCGGAGGAAGGCCGTTGGTTGAAAATATTTCTTCCTGGAATTTATCCACTAAAGCTGATGATTCCGGTTTTCAGGATATTGCATGGACAGATAGTGATGGGAACCCGGTTAACATTACCGATAGTATTTCCGGAGGGAAGTTAAAGGGGTGGTTAGAAGTAAGAGATGTCACAATTCCGGATTATTCAAGCAAACTTAATGATCTTGCTAAGGGGATAAGCAATGGAGTAAATGCTCTTCATCAAGATGGTCTCGGACTGAATGATGATGTTGTTGCTGAACGTAATTTTTTCACAGGAACAACGGCCCTTGATATAGCAGTTAATCCGGTTATTATTGATGATGTTAATAATATTGCCGCCGCAGGAAGTCTCGACGGACTGCCGGGGGGTAACAGCAATGCTATAAAGATTGCTAACTTGCAAAACAAACTTACAATTAATGGCGATCCGCCAACTGCAACCTTTGATGATTATTATAATTCACTCGTTAGTGATGTGGGAAGCGAGGTGCAGAAGGCAACGGTAAATTTTAATCATCAATCTTCAATGGTAACACACCTGGATAATTACCGGGAATCTGTATCAGGAGTCTCCCTTGATGAGGAAATGGTAAATTTGATCAAATTTCAACATGGTTACAATGCTGCCGCCAAGTTAATTAGTGTTGCCGATGAATTATTAGACAGAGTAATTAATATGGTGTAGGAAAAAATGGAT
>JAJSZO010000002.1 GCA_030262795.1 Deltaproteobacteria bacterium
GTCACTACACCTGTTCCGGAAATAGATGAAAAAAAATGTAATCTCTGTGGAAAATGCGACGAAATATGTCAATTCAAAGCTATAATCGTAATCGCCGATACTACAGTGATGACATTCCCTGAGATGTGCCACAGTTGCGGAGGTTGCGAAAAAGTCTGCCCTGAAGGCGCTATAAAGGAAACAACCCGGGAATTAGGCATTATACAAAAGGGCTCCCGTGATGGTATAGAATTTGTCCACGGAAAATTAAGAATCGGCGAAGCCATGTCGCCTCCATTAATCGAAAAGGTTCGTTCCTTTGCCAAATCTGGCAAATTCACCATTATAGATGCCCCTCCGGGAACATCATGCCCGGTCATAGCAGCCATGAAGGGGGTTGATTTTGTTCTTCTTGTTACTGAGCCTACACCATTCGGTCTGCATGATTTAGAATTAGCCGTTGGTGCAGTTAAAATATTAAACATACCATGTGGACTGGTAATTAATCGCTCAGATATAGGAGATGATAAGGTTAAGGATTTTGCAAAAAAAGAAGGTCTGCCGGTTCTTTTGGAAATACCTTTTGACAGAAAGATAGTCGAGGTCTGCTCAAGAGGGGATATGATCGTAGAAAATATTCCTGAATTTAAAGAAAAATTTCTAACTTTATATGATAATATCAAAAAAATAGTGAGTTAACCTTTCAAGCAGCAAGCAGCAATTCTAATTATGGTATTACCTAAGATGAGCGATTAGCTCTTAGCAATTAGCGGTTAGCTTTTATTATTTCGGGTGGTTACCAGTGATTTGATTTTCACCCATTGGGTGAAATGTTATTATTTAATAACATCTTGATATAGTTTGACTAAAAGCTAATGGCTAATCACTCATTTTAGGTATTAGGAACGTGGATAATTTTTTTGTTCCTACGCTTGAGCATGTAACCGGATAAATATACTTTAGGCACTATTATTAATGAAAGAATTGATTATAATAAGCGGCAAGGGCGGAACAGGCAAGACCAGTTTAATGGCTGCATTTGCATATCTTGCAAAAAACAAGGTGCTTTGTGATGCAGATGTTGACGCGGCTGACCTTCACCTGATTACAGATCCAAACATCATAGAGAAACATGATTTTCAGAGCGGCCATAACGCTGTTATAAACAAAGATAAATGCACTGAATGCGGCCTCTGCATTGATTTATGCAGATGGGAGGCCATAAGCGAAACTTTCGAGGTTAATTCAATTGAATGCGAAGGTTGCGGCGTATGCGTTTATTTCTGCCCTGAAAAAGCAATAGACTTTCCTCTGAATACTTGCGGAGAGTGGTATATTTCTGATACGCGTTTTGGCCCACTGGTACATGCAAGGCTTGGTATAGCTGAAGAAAATTCAGGCAGGCTTGTAGCACTTGTAAGACAGGAAGCCAAAAAATTTGCAGAAGAAAAGGGGCTTGATCTAATTCTTACTGACGGACCTCCGGGAATAGGTTGTCCGGTAATTGCCGCTATCGGCGGAGCCAGCGCTGTGCTTGTTGTTACAGAACCCAGTGTATCAGGAAAACACGATATGCAGCGGGTTGTTCAGCTTGCCGATCACTTCAAGGTGCCAACCTTTTTATGCGTCAATAAATTTGATATTAATCAAAATTTAACTGATGAAATAGAAAAATTCGCCAAAGACAAAGGTTTGACCTGTTTAGGACATATACCTTTTGATCAAAATTTTACAAAAGCCATGGTCCAGGGACAAACAATATTTGAATATAATTCAGATTCCGTGGCTGGTCAGGCTATACGAAAAATATGGAAAAGTCTCTTGGCTGACATAAATTCCTAAAGTTAATCCCGCCAGAGCGGGATGCCATTTTATACCCGCCTTGTAATCTCAAGGTGTTACAAGTAGGGTGGCCAATGCCCACCCTACGAATCGTCCCGCTTTATGTTGTTGGTAGCCGAAGAGAGTTAAGGATTGGCTTGATTTTATTCTTATGTTCGGGTGGTACAAGCAATATCGTCATCGGCAGATTTTTTATAAGCCCTTCTTCCGGATTTGTTAGATCTTTTATCCTATAATTTTTATAATTATCTTCTGATTCCATAAAAAGCAGAACGTCAGTAAAATTTCCTGAAAAGCCCTGCTGATCAATATGTTCTATATACTGTAAAAAAACATTATTTACAGTCAGGACAAACGGATCCATCTCAGCTTCGTCAATGCAATTCGTTTTTGAGACCATACATCTGCAACCAAACGGTCTGACGGTATAAATTGGGCATTCATCATTCATCAATAACGGACAACTTCCCCATGAGCTGTCTATTTTTTCGTCCGGAAGCTCTTTGCCCTGAATACAAAGATCAGCTATTTTGTTTGTGGTTATTTTTGGCAGAAAACGTTTTTTATAAGATTTGTCCTTAATTTTTTTAAATAATTCTAATTTACTGTTTTCAATCAAGTGATTGGCAATTTTATAACCTTCAAGTGATGTCATAGTTACATTGCACGTGCAGCAAGTAGAACAATATCTTTGACATGCCAGTTCAAGGCTATCGGTAAATGCGTCATAAATTTTATAAATCCGGTCCAGAACATCTATTTTATCAGACAAGTCCATTTTTTCTCCAGACTTTAAATTAGCGCCCTGCGGGCGGGCTTGTAGCGCAGGGCTTTAGCTCTGCCATTATAAGGCAGGGCTAAAGCCCTGTACTACATTTGAAAAAATCAGAAGTTACATTCAAAACCCCCTCTAACAAGAGGGGTGGACGCTAAGGAACGTGGACGAAATAACTTCCCCAACTATGCATCACAGCTTCAGGCCGCGTTCTGTTCTTCGAGTAGTTTTGATTCGGCTATCAAAGAAGGTGATTAACTCTCTTCTTTCCCAGCCAACTCAGGCAACCGCCTCAATCCTATACAATCAAGCAACCCATCCAGATCTTCCCTGACCGACCAGAGCACGCCTTTTTCACGCATCAACGCCTCTGCATCCTCAGTAAAACCGTCATAAGCGAAGAACCATAATCTTAAAATCTGAAGACCTTCGCCCACATACTCTTTTACAGCATTTCCCTTCCATATCAAAGATTCTACCTCGGCCCTGCCCACCTTTCGGCTTGTCCACCACTTGCTTTCACATATCCAGCGCTCCTTGCCTGCGCCGCCTTCCACGTCTATTTCCATGCCCTTGCCACCACCAAGTTTGCTTCGCAGCCTTACATAACTAAAATGCCATGGCAAAGTGATATTTTCTTTGCTGTGGAAGAATTTACCTGGCAGGGTTTTGTTTTGTCCACTCCATAGGATTTGAGCTATATATACCTCTGCAAGATAACCCCTATGGTCATTGATACGCCGCTTTATAGTCTGATGCTGAGTTCTTAAATCGTTTTGCACCACAGCCCGATCTTGACCCTCTACCTCAATCCTGCCCCACACCTTCAAAAACTCAAGCAGAATCGGATCATCTATCTTTCTGAACCAGCCGCCAAGCTCCATGTACTGAAGAAGATCGCCTCTGGAGAGTTTTATCAGCACATCCCTGATGGTCTCCATTGGCACATCTTTTCCTTCACGCTCAGCAAGTTCTTTCTGGATTCTATCAAGATCAAGCCGGTCTCCTTCTTCCAGAGCAGATAAATATAAAACCCACTTTGTTATTCCATATTCATTGATTCTTTCTATCCACTTGGTCACCTGGTCATTCAGTTCAGCCCAGATAAAACCGGAAGAAAGGTCTACTGCGAGGATCTCATTCAGAGACTCTTCGCTGACAATCGGCTTTCCCTGCTTTGCGGCCTGACGAACAACTGCTGTAATATAAAAAGGATTGCCACCACAGCGATCAGCCACTACCGGCAACATCTTTTCTTCTATTTTTGCTCTGTGATAGCGGGAAGCATTAAACGCCAACTGCGCCCCCCAATAGTTGGTCATTGGTTCTATGGGATGACTGTCAAACCTTCCAAAAAGTGACCCCCTGCCAAGTATTTCCCTTGCCAGAATGCTCATGGCAGAGCCCGTGACAAGATGAGGACACGTGGGAGATTCGACTGCTTCTTGCATAAAACCAACTATGCTGAAGTTGTACTGGGGAAGACGGGTGTTCTGGAATTCGTCCAAGAACATCACGATTGTGCTTTCATCCCGATCAGAAACCCTCCTTGGGAGTGTCACGGCTTTGTCTTCAGGTGTAGTAACGTCCTTTTCCTGAAGAAATCTCATGAAATTGAGAGCTCCTGCGAGTCCTTCGGGCACTTTGAGACGTGTTTTGATCAATTCCGAAAGGCCATCCCTGCTTACTGAGTCAGGAGACAGGATAGAAGTATCTCTCAGTCGAAATGCCGCATACCAGCGAAGGAAATTCTCTACATATCCAATGGAAAACTCCCACCGGTCAAGCGGCTCGTCTTTAAAACTGTAATAAACAGGGATAACTGCATCCGGATCACGATGATCCTGTTCAAAAAAAAGACGGTTTACCACCCGCTTGAATATCTCGGTTTTTCCCATGCGCCTCTGGCCCAAAAGGACTGTCGACATAGTCCGACGTCCTATGGCATCAAGCGCAGCCTTATAAAGATATTCAAGATGCTCCTCTCTGTCCGTGTACACCTCACGAGAAACAAGCGGCCGGATCGCCCATCGAGAGTCTGCCCATTTATCAGAAAGATTGGTTTCCGTTGTTTTCATTTTTTCTCCAAAACAAATATTAATATCCGCCCTCATGAATCATTATAAAATCATCAGTCTCAATATTCAGGTCAGTTTCACAAAGATAACTCTCAGCCATTACATTTCCGTATCCTTCATCTGAAAAACTGCCCTCATACCAATGAAAATTTTTAAGCATATATTTGATGCTTCTACTATGGGTTTTCCCCATCACTCTTCAGTTTACGAATACGACGCCGAACGTCACGCATGACCTGCCGGGAAAGCCAACGATGCCTATGCAAAAGCGAAAAACGCTTCGGCTTTTCCGGTCAGAGTCAATGCGCTTGTTGCCGCGGCAGTTCCCACTATCAACTTGACTGTCACATCAGCAGTAGATCTTTTGATAACTCTTTTTGATATAGCTACTTCGCGTTGTGGCCTTTTGGTACGTATTCATCCAAGGGTTATGACGCTGTTTTTCACTGTTCGCATACTATGCAGATATGTTTTCATAACTGACGGACTGACAACTCCGTACAGACAAAAAACGTGCAAAATCCAACACTTCTTTTGCCGTATCATCGGGCAGACCGGCAACCAGTGCCGAAGCCTGTTCTGCAATCGGAATCCATTGCCGGGTTTCCGCCCGCCATACAACGATAAAGTGTTTTGCATGCAGAGCTAAGAAATCAAGAGTTTTTCCCTTATCATTGGTGAATTCGATTTCGTAAGCATCGTTGCCGTGACAATGAACAACCGCACCCCGCACTCCAGCGCGCATATTTTTTTCCGGGATGTCTATGACAAGTTCGATTATGTCTCCTATATCCGGCATCATATTCTTTTCCTTACATAAAGTGTTACGAGATGAGCCTCCCTGCTTTCGGGAGTTACGATCTATCCTGTTCTTACGACAGCGCGTTGATCTTCCATTCCTTCGACGGTAATGTCCGCCGTATAACGTTTTCCGAATTTGTCCTCGCTGTGGAAAGTGACTTCGGGATGCATAGCTCCACCTTCAAGCTGACAAAGCAGACCGGTGTGATTTTCTTTCGTAACGAGCAGCTTATCAAAAAGAACGGCTTTATGCTTCCCCTGCGGAGAATCGGTGTCAAGCACATAATGTGTCAGCTTACGAGGATCAATTCGGATACTCTCAGCAATATCTGCCAGTTTCAAAGCCTGAGCTCCTTTTTTCCGAAGTCATACTTTCTGTTTATCTCAGTCTTAGCACCATAACGTATAGCTGAGTGGCTGGGCAACGATAACCGAAAAACTATGATAAAGGTAAAAACTACCGGTCAAATACTGCCTTTCAAAAGCGGCTTGACCTGCTCAGTCCCTCTCCGCCTGGTTCTACACTACACATCATAACTTCGTTAGGAACGTGGACGAATTAACTTCCACAAGTAGGCGCATAGATTTGGGTCAGATTTGTTCGATCTCAGATCACAAAAGTTGATGGAATAGCGGGCTATTTCAATATTTTTGTGATCTGAGATCGGGCAAAGGTGGCCTGAAGCTGTGATGCATAGTTGGGGAAGTTATTTCGTCCACGTTCCTTAGCACCATTCTCCCCAATGCCACGGCAAGCCCTGCAAAATAGATGGCGCGGTAATTCTTTCTTTTACTACAATAATTATTGAGAATTTTCTCCCGATGTCACCTGCAGCGCATGAATTGCCTCCTCAAGTCCGACTTTGCCATCATTGTTAATGTCTCCCTTAGCCGGTATATTACCTATGGGTCGAGCCATGATAATACCCTGCAAGCGTTCAAAGTATTTGTGGTTAAGATACTTTCGCTTAGGATAATTAGGATTATATTTAAAATAACAATCATCATCGTTAGGACAATAACAGTTTCCTTCTCTGCCACAACCGGTAGTCATAGTGTGCAACGTGTATCTGCAACCATCCACCTCGGCCCAACGATAATAAATTGGTCTATGGTATTCTTCACCGTCTGTAGTAGTCTTAGTATTGAATCCGTACCACATTTTTCCTTTTCCGATGCCGTTATCGTCATTGACATTGTCGTACTCGGTTTTTCTTGTATCTTTGGCGTGTCCACTACCGGAAGAATCTATAATATAGATCCAGAATTCATCTGTATTTACTGTTGAGATGACAGGAAAGCTCCACGCCAGCATCACATGCCCGGTACTTGCGGACCCGCACCCGCCCCTGTCAGGATCCCTTATGAACTTTTGCCATTCTTCGTCATATTTTGCGACAATTATATCGCCTGGCTGAATTTTCTCATATGACTTGAAAACATACCAGTAGGCGTTGCTATTTTCAACTTCATCCCCGAGAATTTCCCGGAAATAGTCGTAAAAACCCCATGCCCTTGGACGTTTGTCATCACCGGAACCCTCAGCGCTATGAAATCTTTTTGCATTATCGAATAGGTCATGGTAATGAGTTGGCAATGTCTGCTGTAAGATAAACTCACCGACAAAGCCGGAACAGTCGTATTTGTAGATACCGCCATCTTCATTCATAACTTTGTTTAGGCGGTGTACATATTCCGTATCACGCAGGTTGCCCATAATGTACACCATACGATCATAAAACAACAGTGCGGCTGTTCCTTCTTCAGGCCTATGAGCCGGGCGTTCTCCAAATACTAAGGAAACACTAAAAATCAATGAGCATAAAAGGGTTATCATAACAATAAATTTTTTCATCCCAATTTTCTCCTTTGCAAAACAATTGTTAATTTTATAATCTCTAAATTATGGCCAATTAAAGCATAATGACACGTATAACCTGCTGAAAAAGCTTATAAAAACATTGTTAAAAGCCAAAACAGTTCAACAAATACCAAAGTTATAAAAACCAAAAAACGGCCAGGCTTTTTCAGTCAGAGTTCATCCTTTTGTTAAATGAACGTGGATAAACCCAGTGAACTTAGAACGTAGCAACCAACTCTGAAAAACCGCCGAGGTTTTGCGGTCAGCGTTAACATGCTATTAGGCGAAATAAAAAGATGGCTTCTCCTGTAAATTGGGATATAATATCCAAATTATCAAATCATATCAATTAATTTTGTAGCAAAAGGAGAAGCCGACATGAAAATTACACAGATTGCCGAAAAAATCAATTTAAATCAGGTTATGGATATATCAGTTGATGTTCACAAAGACACTTTGCATTTCTTTTTTGCTTCTGATGGCAGGGAATATACAAACAACTTCCTTCAGAGAGGACAGTCAAGTATGTAATGGCGCGACTGTTGATCAGGAATTTATTCATTTCCGCACCAGTAGCGATAATGCGAGAAATTCGGCAACGTTACTTTACAAGAAAATCACCTGATATAGATGATTTTCCTGATAGTAGTATCACTTAAGGCTTTACAGTAAAGTAAAATTTTAGTTTTTCAGTAAACAGTTTGGAGAGGTGTATCCATTACTCCTCAAAACTTTGGACTGTCGAGTATATTCAAGAAAAAAAACATCAATTCTATTTATGATATTTTTTCTTTTACAATTGTGCGTTACATCCCCCTTAATCCCTTTTCAAAGGGGGAATTTAACGGAAGGATTCCTCCTTTGAGAGGGGACAGGATGTGTTATTTTTCAAAATTAGAATTGCTGATCTATTTAAGAAATGATATACATCATTCTATCAATAGAAAATATATTTCCGGTTAAAAAAACAGGTGGGATATTATGAAAAGAAAAGTCTATTTTATTGATTTTAAAGCTACATATAAGGAAAACCTTCTTTTTAAGATTGGGAAACTTCTTGACACTTCCGGCCTTGGTTCAGCAATTAAAAAAAGAGATCTTGTTGCTGTTAAAATGCATTTTGGGGAGCAGGGGAATACTGCTTTTATCCGGCCTGTATTTATAAGAAAAATTATTGAAAAAATAAAAGAAGCGGGAAGTTTTCCATTCCTTACAGATTGTAATACCCTGTATGCCGGCTCACGAAGTGATGCTCCGCATCATCATATAACGGCTATTCACAACGGATTTGCTTATTCAGTGGTTAATGCTCCGGTTGTCATAGCGGATGGGCTGAGGGGCCGCAGTGAAACTTCTGTGGTTATAAACCGGAAACGTTTTAACAGAGTATATATTGGTTCTGAGATTGTACGAGCGGATTCGCTGTTATCAGTGGCCCATTTTAAGGGACACGAACTTTCCGGTTTTGGCGGGACAATTAAGAATCTTGGTATGGGTTGCGCATCAAGAAGGGGAAAGCTGGCTCAACATTCAACAGTAAGCCCTAAAGTTAAAAGCAAAAAATGTGTCGGCTGCGGTGAATGCATAACTCATTGTGCCAAAAAAGCCATAAGGCTGATAAAAGATAAGGCAAGTATTGATCCTGAAAAGTGTATGGGCTGTGGAGAATGCATTATTATTTGCCCTAACGATGCAATACAGATTCAATGGAATCAGGATATACCCATTTTTCTCGAAAATATGGTTGAATACACGATGGGTGTTTTAAAGAATAAAAAGGGTAAAACATTGTTTTTGAATTTTATTACTGATGTTTCACCGGCATGTGACTGTCTGCCTTATAATGATTCACCTATTGTAAGGAATATAGGCATAGTTGCTTCAAAAGACCCTGTTGCTATTGACCAGGCCTCTGTAGATCTTGTTAACAATGAGCAGGCTCTTCCTGGATCGTGCCTTAAAAAAAATACTAAACCGGGAGAAGATAAGTTCAGGGGTATGCATCCAAAAGTAGACTGGGCCACACAGCTTGAATATGCTGAAAGTCTTGGGTTGGGAAGCCGTATTTATGAACTAATTAAAATCTGAAAGGCGGGTTCAAAATTCGTATTATAACGGCTCCGGAAATCTTCCTGAGTGAACTTATGTTCCTGAGTACCGTGGTGCTCAACTGCAAAACTGGCGCAAGTGGCCCCCATCTTTGCACAAGTTATCAGATTTTTTTCCATTACCATACCTTTAATCATTCCTGCACGGTAGGCATCTCCTGCACCTGTCGGATCAGATACAACGTGAGCTTTTGCTGATGGTATTTTTGTTTCCCGGTCCTGAGAACATATTATTGAGCCGTTTTCACCGAGAGTCGTAATAATACACTTTGTCATTTTAAGAAGATCTGAATTTTCAAGCTCAGTAGCTTTTTTTATCATTTCAAGCTCATAGTCATTTGATATCAGCATTTCGGAATCAATAATTATCTCTGTCATCTGGTTTCCTGACAGCGCCGGGATAGATTGGCCGGGATCAAAAATATAGGGAATGCGGTGTTCTTTGTAAATCCGGCCGTAGTTCATCATATCTTCAATATTACCCGGAGCTATAATTGCTATTGCCTTTTTCCGATTAACTCCGTCAAATTTATAAAGCGAGGAATATTTCATGGCTCCCGGGTTAAAGCCTGTAATCTGGTTATCTGATTTGTCTGTTGTAATATAAGCGCCTGCGGTGAATTCTTCCGGAATTTTTCGGATTCCATCTAATGGCAGGTTTTGTTGATGCAACCAGGTTTCATAGGTGTCAAAATCTTTGCCGACAGTTGCCAGAATCAGCGGTTTCTCTTCTAATAAGGAAAGGCTGTAAGCAATATTTCCTGCTGTGCCTCCAAATTTCTCGGTAAGGCCGTTAACCATAAAGCAAACATTTAGAATATGTATTTTTTCAGGTAATATATGATCCTCAAATTTTCCAGGGAAATCCATTATACGGTCATAAGCCAGGGACCCTGACACAAATATTTTCATGCAATCACTCCTGAAACACTCTTTAAAAATTTATCTGCATCTATGCCGATACGTTCAATAAAAAAACATTAATTTGTCCACTAATTTCACGAATTAGCACTAATCATTAGTTTCCATTTAGTGTAACTTCGTGTAATTAGTGGACAAATATAAAAAGCATGGCCATTTAATACTAATCATCCCATAATTCGTCATCCCACAAATTGTCATACATATCATCCCAACTTATAACATCATTAAAAATACTTTTTAAACCAAATCTGTTATGTGTAGCTTCACAATCAGATTCAAATCCATTTCCATCGAAGTATAATCTGTCAAGATCAGGCATAGCCACCTCCATTTTAGAGAAAAAGCAGGAAGTTTTAACCTAAGGGTTTGCACAAAAATAACTTCACGTTTTAAGCGCCCATGCATCCCGTATGGCTGCGTTGCGAAAGCGCAGGCATATCCTGATTTCTTGCACTTTCGCGCCTTGCCATACGGACGCCTCAACACTTAAAATTGCGAACTTATTTTTGTGCGAACCCTAAGTTGAGCGATCTTTTACAAAGAAATGTACCGGGATCTTGATGCGGCCCCGCCCAAGCGGGAATGCACAAGAAATTAGTGCAGGTCAAGTAAGCAATCTCTCAATTTAGGTTTAAGATTGACAAATGCAGGTGAGCAACAATACTATAACGGAAGTTTTATTTATTCTACGTTTATGTTTATCTGTTCTGGCTTTTTCCCCTCAGCTTTCGGCACTTTTATTTTAACCTAAATTGAGAGATTTTTGGCTTGATCTGCACTGATCTCTTGCGCATCAAGGATTCGCAAAAATCCTCGACATATCCACTGGTATGCCTGCGGTTTTTGCGAACCCTTATGCATCAAGATCTCAACACATTTCTTCCCCAAAAATCGCTCAACTTAGGTTTAAGTACTCCATTTTTGGAAGTTGCCTTACTCGCTGCAGAATCTATGGCTTCCGGCAAGGTGCATGACCTCCGGAATTTTTCAGAACTTCTTTTTTTCAGTAGTAATTTTCTTCCTTGATCTCTTTAGGAACGTGGACAAAATAACTTCCCCAGGCAGGCGCACAGATTCAGATCGAATTTGTTTGATCTCAGATCACAAAAGTTGATAAAATAACGAGCTATTTCAATATGTTTGTGATTTGAAATCCAACAAAGGCGATCTGAATCCGTGATGCATAGTTGTGAAACTTGTTTCGTTCACGTCTCTTATCAAAAGAGAGAGCTCTCCTTTAATTGTCAGCACATTCTTGTGTTCTTCTTTTAATCATTTACAACCAACTGTCAAGATAAAAATGAAGGTAAATTCACAATATTGCAAATTATTAGTAAATTTGATTTAAAAGCTATCGGAAATTTGAAAATGTCCGGTTGCACACTTTGCAATTCATTATTATAAAGGAATCTGTTTCACATATAGATCTCTACTCGAAATTAAGGAACGTGATAAAAAATTATGCAAACCCTGATACGCAAACAGACCGGAATAATAAAAGAATCAATCCGTGGAATTGTGGATCGAGTCACTTATCACAATCCTGACAGCGGATGGTCTGTTCTTCGCGTTTTACCATTCAATAATCCCTACCAGCAGGAAACGGTTACAGTCCATCAAACAAAAGTGTTTGCCGGAGCGACGATGGAGTTTTATGGAGCGTGGACTGTTCATCCTAAATTCGGCCGTCAATTCAAAGCCACGGAAGCTGTTGAGAGAAAGCCCGCAACGATAGCTGCATTGGAGAAATACTTAGGCTCCGGCCTCATTAAGGGCGTAGGCCCGAAAACTGCAAAGAAAATCGTCAAACATTTCCATGAAAAAACACTTGCAATATTTGAAGAGGAGATTAAAAGGCTTACTGAGGTCCCGGGAATCGCTCAAAAAAAACTGGAAATGATCAGTCAAGCCTGGTCTGAACATCGGGCTATCAGAGAAGTGATGATGTTTCTGCAATCCCATGGAATAAGCACCCTTTTTGCTGTCCGTATTTATAAGGAATACGGTGATCATGCCATCCCCTATGTAACCGAAGATCCATACCGACTATCTAATGATTTTTACGGCATAGGATTTTTTTCAGCCGACAAGGTAGCACTGAGCATTGGTCTTGATATTGATAGCCCTGAAAGAATCGTGGCCGGCATAAAACATGTTTTGGCTGCAAGCAGAGACTTTGGCCACTGTTACCTGACAGAATCACAAATCCAGGCACAAGTTAACGAATTATTAGAACTGGATATTAGTGATCGTTTACCTGATTTGCTGAAAAAAATGGAGCAGGACCGGGTTGTCATGGTTAGAAAACTCGTCAAGATAGAAGGTTCAACCGAGCCATGCTATTATTCCAGAACTCTCTATTTTGATGAACTGTATGTCGCAAAGAAAATCTCCGGCATGAATAATTCGCCGAACATTGATATTGATAAGGAACGGATAGAGCGCTGGATTAATCGTTATTGTCAGATCAAGAATATTTCCCTGAGCGATGAACAGGCCGCTGCTGTTAGGGGGATTGTTTGTGAAAAATTCTCCATTCTGACTGGTGGTCCCGGCTGCGGCAAAACAACCACAACACTAATACTTGTTAAATTGCTTGAAGCAATGAAGCTGAAATCTTTACTGGCAGCGCCTACCGGCCGCGCGGCTCAGCGCATGATGGATGTGATTGGAAAAAAGTCCAAAACAATTCATCGTTTGCTGGAGTGGCAAGTTGGCAAATTCAACAAGAACGAAGAAAACCCTCTTGACGTTGACTTTCTGATTATCGACGAATGTTCCATGCTGGATATTAATCTAACCGCATCATTGCTCAAGGCTGTTCCAAATCAGAGCCAGGTTCTTTTTATCGGCGATGCAGATCAACTGCCGTCAGTCGGTGCAGGTAATGTACTTCGGGATATGATCTTATCCAACACAGTTCCTTGTTTCAGATTGACAAAAATTTTTCGACAGGCACAACAATCCCTCATCATCAAATACGCCCATCAGATCAATAATGGGGAAATGCCCTATATTGATTCACCGTTTAAAAAACCTGAACTATGGAAACAGGAAAAAGATTGTCTGTTCCTTGACTCAGACGAAGTTACAAAGGAGCAGCTTAGTTTTATTGACAAAGTTAAAAAATACTATACAGTAAAAACAGTTTCACTTGACAACGATTCGGATTCAAACCTTTACGAATTCCGAACAAATGAGCCGTTAATCCCTTATGAAACCGAATTAACAATCCCAAGGAAATTTCAACACGTCAGCATTGAAAAGGTATATAAAGCAAAAACAGGGGTCGATGAATTGTTGTCGGTATTAAAAAAAGTTCATCCATGGTCGTCGTTGCATTATGGTCTTTCAGCTTCTGATGTGGTCAGAAAATTATATTTAGAATGGATACCGAAATATTTTGGACGTAAAATTGAAATTCAGGTTATTACACCCATGACAAGGGGAAGTCTGGGTACTGTCAGTTTAAATAAGATGATTCAGAAATCTGCCAATCCTCCACAAAAAGGGAAAAGTCAATTACAGGTTGGCGAAAGAATATTCAGGGTCGGCGATCGGGTTATTCATAGAAGAAACAATTATGATCTTGGAGTGTTTAACGGCGATATTGGTATCATTCGGGAAATCGACAATGAGGAGCTTACATGTATGGTTTCATTTTTTCCGGATGAACGAGAGGTTCGGTATAAACGCGATGATATTCAGGAATTGAGCCTGGCCTATGCCATTACGATCCATAAGTCGCAGGGAAGTGAGTTTGAGGCAGTTATTATTCCGATTCTTACACAACATTTTAAAATGCTATTTCGGAATCTCATCTACACTGGCCTGACAAGGGCAAGAAAACTTGTTGTTTTGGTTGGAACTCGTAAAGCGTTGGCTATGTCGGTAAAAAATCAAGACACCAGTCAACGACAGACTTTCCTGCAAAAACTTCTACAATCATAATACTAAGGTTCAGGGTTCAGGGTTCAAGGAATGCTGCCATTTTATATTTCTTAAAACATCAATGCACAAGCGGGCAAACTCTAAGTAACTTTGGCTTATCAATTAGCACGCCAAAGGCGTACCACCAATAGTCAATTTTCAATAGTCAATTTTCACTTTTAATCCTAACCTGTTAAAATTATAGTATATATGATTCATTAGGGAAACTTTTATTATGTAATAACCAACTTACTCAGAGAGAGGTATTTATGGCAAAATTTATATCTCAAGAGATTATTCATCAAATGGTTGCGCGCTGGTCATCTCCTCGTCCGGAGAATTATCGGTTTAAAATTTTCAAAGATACGTCGGATTTTTTTCGTGTAGAATATGGAAGCGTGGTCGTTCTTGATGAAAAACCCTTCCTGATCCTGCATAATGCAAAGGAAGGACGTTTTGGGCTTGATGATGAGGAAAAATTTTGGGTTAAACGATCAGTTGATTTAACCGATGGAAGCAGAAAAATCATAAAGCTTGTTTTTTATGAAAAGTTTATGGCTAATATTGCGGGTATTGATTTTGAGTGCTTTAGGAGCCCCAAAAAAGAGGCTCGCATCTTAAAGCTGGTAGGTAATCATAAAAATTTCATGCATGGATATGCGGTAGAGGATGAAAATGGAAATATTGTCAGAGTATTGGACGTGGTTAATGGAAAACCTCTCCATATTCATTTGCAAAATTTAGAGTGTGATCACCAGGCTTATTTTTATAAGCTGTTCCCCGATATCTTAAGTAAATATATTGAGTGTATTAAGGCTATTAAATTTCTACACGAAAATGGTGAGAAACACGGCGATATTCGTAGAGATCATATTTTCATTGACAGGGACAGCGGAGATTTTCGCTGGATAGATTTTGATTATAATTATCGCCAGAGAGAGAATATATATAGTTATGATCTCTTTGGCCTGGGTAATATTTTAATATTTTTGACAGGAATGGGCGATGTAATGATGACTGATCTTAAGAAACAAAACCATCCTGCTTTAAGTCTGCTGACAGATGATGATGTTAATATTGTTTTTCACAATCGTGTGGCAAATTTAAAAAAAAATTATCCCTACATACCTGAAACCCTTAACAGTGCCCTCATGCATTTCTCAAGTGGAGCCAACCGGTTTTATGATAATACCGGTCAGTTGCTGGAAGATTTGGAAGAGTTCATACAAACACAATGAGATCTTTGAAAGGTGTTTTGCAAAGGTCTCACAATAAGGAGGAAAAAACATGAATAACGAGCTTACTTTTAATAAGAACATTCTTATTGCAGTTGATGAGTCAGAGAACGCCCGTCGTGCGGTTTTATATGTAGCTCAACTTCTGGAAGGCGCTACGGGCTTCAGCGTTACTATTCTGCATGTAATTAATGAACCGGAAGAAGATTATTTTCCTACAACCGATGAAAAGGAGAAATGGCTCAGTCAGTATAAAAAGAAAGTTGATAAAATGCTTGAGGACTACCGTCAGATATTGATACAAAAGGGGTTTGATCGGAGCGTGGTTTCGGTTCGCTCTACCATACGCTACTGTCCATCCATGGCACAATGTATTCTGGAAGAAAGAGACGAGACCGAATACAGCACCGTAGTAGTTGGAAGACAAGGGCTTTCACGAAGTGAGGAATTTCTTTTTGGCAGTGTTTCCAGCAAAATAGTTAATTATGCGCGTAACTGCACGGTCTGGGTGGTTGAATAAAACAGCTCAGAAGAGCGCCGTTTTTTATTTGACCTTATAAGCCTTTTCAAGCAGGAGTCTGCCGGTTTTTGAATAAACGTAAATTGTGGCTGTTTTGAAATTTTCATTTGTCTTTATGTCAGAGAAGTCGCCGCAAATAAACATAAATCGGATTATGGAAAAAAATTTCCCTTTTTTAAAGAATATTGGCCTGCCGTCCTTAAGGGAAGTTTCCGGACAGACTCTAAAAGGCTCTTGAGATTCCTTTTCAGGCTTAAGAACCACAAATGTATATCCTTCAATCCTTCTGCCATCAATGTTTCTCAGTTTTAACTTAAATGCTATTGAATCGTTTTTCGGCTCTCGCCGGATTTCAAATTTTTCGACCAACACCCTCTCATCCGGTGAGGCTGTTTCTTTTACTTTATCTGTCGCAACCGGATGAGCAGGCGGGTACAGGCGTCTATCATTAAAATAGGATTGAATATTTAAATCAGAAGATAATTCATCAAATGTTCTGGCTTTTATTAAGTTCTCACTTGCTCTGACATAGAAACCAGGGTTAATTTCTATAGCTTTTTCAAAGCAAGTAATTGCTTTTTCAACATTCTTTTCTTTTAAATAAATACATCCCAGGTTATTATAAGCTTGTGCTTCATTTCCTCCTTTTCTGAAAGCTTCCAATGCTTCCCGGTATCTCCTTAGTTTAGACAAAGCCATGCCTAAGTTGTTATAAGTCTTGCTTTTGGAATATTTTGTTTCTAATGCTTTGTTAAATGCATTGATTGCTTTTTTGTACTCTCCCGCCAGAGAGTACGACGCGCCCAGATTATTGTACAAAAATCCCTCACCAGGCTTCAAACTGATTGCTTTGTTATATTTATGAATAGCCAGA
This sequence comes from Deltaproteobacteria bacterium, assembly GCA_030262795.1. GTDB lineage: Bacteria > Desulfobacterota > Desulfobacteria > Desulfobacterales > ETH-SRB1 > B13-G4. The sequence continues at coordinate 16,928 of JAJSZO010000002.1, forward strand.
TGATATTTTTCTTTGTAGTCATAGATAATTCCCAAAAAATTGTGAACCTTCCAAAGCCCTGGATCCAGTTCAATGGCTTTTTGAAAATTTTTTTCCGCTTCGTCATATTTCTTCATTTGAAAAAAAGCTTGCCCCATGCCCTTGTAAGCTAAAGCATGCCCGGATTTTTCCTTAAGGACCTTTTGAAATTCCTTAATGGCGTCTTGATTTAATCCCCCGATAACAAACAACATACCTTTTTTGTAAACAACCTCAATATTGTCAGGCTTGAGTTGCAAAGATTTTTCGTATTGCACGAGAGCCTTTGGGAGATTACCTCTGTTCAAAAAAGCATCTCCCGATTTTTCAAGCTCATCGCTTGTCATGGCAGGCAAAGTTTTTTTATTCGAGGGTTCGTAAAAATTGTTATATCTGTCTTGTGACCGCAGATTTTGCTCCTGTGCAGCGCAACCCGATAAAATACCTGCCATTAGAATTGCTATGAGAAAAAATATTCTGAAATGCATTGTTTTCATTTGTCAACCTGTTTTGTGTTTATGGTGTAACTTCTCAAAAAAATATCAGAAATGATAAGCAGCTCCTATAATGAAGTTAAAATACCTGATATCATCAAGATCGCCAAATCCAAATGTGTAGTTTCCTTCAATGCCGATGGAAATGTCTTGAGCTGTAAAAAAGTCTAATCCTAATCCAACCTTGCCACACAAATCTATCTCGTCATTCGAGCCTGAAATAGATGTTTTGTCAGGCAACGCTGAACTGAAAAATTCATGTTTTGAATCAGCATGCATAAGTCCTGCGCCGACAATTGTCGATAATTTTACTTTTTCAGTGGAAATCGGAAAATACCCTTTTAGTGCAAACATACATGTGAATATTTCAAGATCGCCCTCCTCCTTAAAACGTGTGCCGGATACTTTGTAGCTCTCATCATATTCAAAGTTATTCAGGTAATCAAAGTCAAGTTCAATATCCAACAGAGGATGTGTGTGATAACCGATTTTCGCATTTACTCCCCATGAATTGTCATAATCAGGACCATTATCAAAATCCTCAACAGCATAAGAACCACCAGCTCCAACATAGAAGTTGCCAAGATGATTCTGCTCTGCATACAGCGATGTACATGAAAATATTACCGTCATTAATGCTAATACAGCAAAAAAGAAATGTCTTTTCATTATGTGTTCTCCTCTTTTCTCAATTTTTAAATTCCCATTGTGCGACACTTATTTTTTCCCACGCCTCTATTTCCCGCCATTCTCCTCAAGCAGCAGTTCGATCCGGCGGTTTTTTGCCTTGCCTTCCTCTGTCTCGTTAGAAGCAATCGGTCGCTGGAAGGAGAATGCCCGCGACTCAAAACGAGACTCCTCTATCCCTTTTTCTATGAGAAAGTGTACAATATTAATGGAACGAGCAGAAGCCAGCTCCCAGTTTGTTGCAAATGTTGATACAAGCTTAGGGCTGATCGGCACATTGTCGGTATGTCCTTCGATTATGATATTTACACTCTTGCGATCCTTGAGTGTCTCCGCTACCTTGCAAAGCACGGACTTTCCCCTGTCAGACAATACTGCAACCCCGGACGGATAGAGTACAGTTGCGGCGACCGTAATCTTGACCCCTTTGGGTTCCTGTGCAATTTCGACCTGCTTTTCGTCTGCAAGCTTCTTTCTGAGCGCCTCATAGATTGCATGGCTTGATGGGCGGTATGTTATATGAAATTCAAGATCATTCACGTTTGATCCATAATATGTGATAGTGTTGTGTCGACGTACCCATTTGCCTTTGCGATTAGCTTTGTATTCAAAAGGTTCCAGGTTTATTGGAAACACCCATGAATAAGCGATTTTCTTAAAATTGCCAGGGCTGTTCCATAGTCCGTAATGGCCATCGGGTGTTTTTACTTTATCTCGCCAGTTATTAAAATTATAGACACCATCTTCACTGATCTGTAAGCCTGCTTCAAGGTCAATCCGCTCCAGGCCGGCAAAACTTTTTCCGGGCAGTTTCAGAAGGGTATAGCCGTTTTTTGAAGCTGTGTCCCATGTGTATTCATCAGGATAGATGTAAAGGAAATCCTTGATGTAATCCTCTGTTTTATAGCCTTCCCTGTTTCTAAACCACATATTGTATTTGGAGTAGTCTGAGCGGCTGGTTGTATATACCAACGCGTGCCGGCCATCTTCCTCAAGAAAATATATTTGTTCTGAAATAACGCCTGACGCTTCTGAAAACGATGCAGACACAAGCAGGCAAAATACTACCAACATTTTTTTCAGATAAGCCATTATGAAACCTCCCTCTTGGTTTTAATAATCAGGTATCCTTGTGTCAAGAGTCAAGGGTCAGGGGCCTTCAAACTTTTCGATCCTGACACCCGACTCCTGACTCTCCGACTCCTCACGCCTGACCCCTGCTTTTTAGTTATCGTCTGTCACTTTAACAGATTCAGTAGTGATGTTTCCAAAGGGTGTAGTCACTTTTACCTGAAGCAGACCCAAGGTTCTGTCATTTTCGCTTGGTTCTAACAATATAGGATAAACAAGCGGCTGATCCAACTGGTTTGTATTTGGCACCGTAAAAGAGCTGTCGCCCACAATGTTACCGTTAGTCGTTGTGAATTCTATCTCTGTGCCCATCGGCATTGGATTATTGTTTAACTCACTAATGGAGATAAAAACTGTGTGACTGGATCCACCCCTTAGATCTACGGGGTCCGGCGAAAAATTTATATTCACAGCAAAACTGCCCGACATGATCAGGCGCATAGACTTTTGAACATAGACCAGCTCCCTGGTGCACAGGCCCGCAGCCTCTGCGGCCTCGGAACACAACGTTCCGCTGTAGATTCCATTGCCGCTGCCGGTGAATTCCCCATTATTATCAAAGTCCCAAAACGGTTCACCATAATCGTAATCCCAGCTATCGTTATCATCACGGAATACCTCACTCATATCGGTGGCTGAATCAAACAAATCCTCTTCGTCGAAAAACCCGTTCCCATTGTAGTCAACAAAGCTCTTCTCACCTATACAGAAAGCCAGAATCGTAACTCCGCCATCATCGGGCCTTGGATTGCCGCTACGCCATGTTACTTCGCAGACTCCCTCAATAATTGTGCCGGAATCGTCTATGGAACCTCCTTCAGTGGTAAAATAGACAATAGTTCCGTCAGGCACGAAATTATTGAAGTGGTCAGCAGCTTGAAATATTATCGGCACTTCAACATTATTATAATGCCAACCTTCGGGATTAAGTGTTTCAGCGGATAATGAAATACTATTTTGATCGGGAAGACCGGTGCTTACGAGAAGTTCATCCGAGACCACTGTAATCAACGGATAGCTATCAGCTATAGTTGCATGAACTCGCACATGAGTAGAAACATTGCCCGCATTGACGGTAGTTTGAACCAGCCCTTCCGAATCTGAGACAGCGCTGGAATTTGATAGTGAGAGCCCACCAATTCCTGTAGAAAGCCGAAATTCTACGGTATCATTTTGAACTGGACTGCCATATATGTCAATGACTTTGAAAACAAGAACCGAGGTCTCTAAACGCGCCGGTCCCCCTGTACCTTTAAGCGCAATGGTTTCGGGGGTGGCAGAAATAAAATCTATGGAACCGGCAATAACATCAGCCACGCTTATTGTTGTTGTAGCACTCAGCGTTTCTTGGCCAATGTTCGCAGTAGCAGTAATGATATCAATTCCATCGCCTCCAGTTGCTTTATAGATCACATTGGCTGATCCGGTATCTGAGGTCACAACATTGTCAATGGCAGATAGTGCCTGTTCAGCAAAGTCAGACGTAAAGTTAATATCTACCTGATCTGTGTACGGATCACCATTGGAATTTATCAAGACCACCTCTACACGAACGCTTCCCCCTGCTGCCAGTACCTCACCAGGGGGCAAACTCAAGGCCAATTGCCCATCGACAAAATTTCCATCAATAATAGCCCCCATCTGCACGGTCGGAGCATCATTGTCATCTGAGTTCAAAATGTCTGCCACCCTGTTATTGGAGTTCAGAATGTTTGAACTCTCATCGCTGCTGCTACTACACCCAAAAATCAGCAAACTGCCCAAAAGAACAGCTAACGCGCTATTTAGTAAGTACTTCATGATCAATCTCCCTTCTTTCCAAATGTATTCTTTTCTTCTTTTACTTTTTTATTCGACTAAACCCGGAATAGTGCCCTTGGTTCCGTAGTTTGAGCCACCTCCCCGGCCAATCTCTTTTATCTCACAGATGACTTGTGCCTGTATTATTTTGTCAGGTGCGCCTTGAACCTCAGTGATGGTGACTGTGGCAAATCCTACTATAGTTATAGCACCGAGTGGATTGCTGCAGTCATCCCGGTCGTAGACTGGCACACTTGTTGTCCATGTGGTGGAATCCTCATCGACATCTAATATTCCGTCATTTAATACTTTCATGGCGTCGAAAAGGGCCTGCATTTCGTCGAATACAGAGGCTACAGTGCCTCCGGTAAACGTAAATTCTGTTTCACCGGCTTGTACCGGAGGAGTTTCATATGTTCTATCTGGTGGAGTAAGCTCCTCTAATATTCTCCTAAGGCTATTAGCGTTTGCCGGGCTTTCCTTATAGGTATGCCAGCCTGCACATCCCTCAAGAGTCCCGGTAGGGTAAAACTTGATAGGCTGTTCACAGTATTCAGGTTTGTCAAACCATTTTTTTGAAATCCCCACAGGAAGTGGAAGTCCTCCCGGACCGGCTGTACTCTGACCGGTTAAGGCTGCGGTGGCATCTGCCCACACATCCACTGCATTTATGTTGAAGATTCGGGCAAAAAAAGTAAGTATTGCACCGTTGGCGCTGCCGTCCCGTCGTGCGATAACCCTTACAGCATCCGGGCCGACAATTGGAGCCGGCGTCGCAGTCAATATGCATGTGCCTGTTTTGCAGTCCCAGGTGCCGATAGTCACGTCAGCATCATTGATGACTATATTCGTTCCGGCTGCCTGATTTTTGAGGGCGACCTGCTGGACAACACTCACAATATCAGATCGAGAAAATACATGCGTTTGCTGCTCATCATAGGACTTCATCTCATATATTGATCCCAGATATCCAGCCCCTGCCAATGCAGCGGCATCGGCCACGTTCTGGAGCTCGTTTTTAGTGACATACATATAACCCACGTCGACCGCCAATGCCGTAAAACCGATGAGCATGCTCAGAACAATGGCAACGATCACGGCGGCAACACCGGCCTGATTCCTGGCTTGTTCAAAAAGCTTGAAATAGGATTTCATTTGCTTCCTCATTAGACCAAAGCTTTATATGAATTATTCCATCCTCATCAATGAAGTAGCCCGTAAATTCAAGGGTCCGATCCCGATATTAGATAAAAAGAGAAATGCGTACTCATAATCCACCTGTACTTCCAGATCGCATTGAAATATCAGGCATCGGGCAGGGATAACAATATCGTCAGCGGTTAATACGTCGTTGCCAAAGGTAATTAGATGCTGTGCGCCGTAATTAAGCACGACCGTTTTAATTTCGTCGTTGGATAGCCGCTGCTGTCGCGCGATGATTCCGGCACGTGCGCCTTCCCGTGCTGCATTGGTAATGACCTGGCGGTTGAAGATGAACAAGCTGAACTCAATTATGCCGAACATCAGGGTAATGAGTAAGGATAAAACAATCGCAAATTCAACTGCTGTTGCGCCTTTTTGATTAAAGAAAATACTCTTTTTCTGCATTTTGAATTACCCTTCTTTTTTGTTCACTCCATTCGCATTATGGTTTGTGCGGACAGGGTTATGTCGGTGAAGTCCAGGATACCGCCGAATAAAAAATCGTAAACATAAGTGACTGTTACGGTACGGTCATTGTCCCCATCCGGTGCAGAGACAGTAACCGCGTCTGCCTGCAAGCCATTGGCGCCATTCAGGTTAATCAGCTTGCCGTTGCAGTAGTTTCTAACGATCTGTATGATATCGGCTGTCCCTGTTTCCGCTACAATACCGGCACGAGCCCCTTCCCTGCTCGCATTGGTGATCACCTGCCGGTTATAGAACAAGAGCCCGAACTCAATTGAACCGCAAACCAGTAGAATTAGAATCGGAAGGCAGAGCGCAAGCTCAACTGCGGCAACCCCTTTGTTGTTTTGTAAATATATCATCAGAGATTCCTGTTTGACGGTTGTCGGTTTACGGTTTACGGTTTACGGTTCATGGTTGTCGGTTCACAGTGTTTTCAATGAACTATGCAATGATTGAAAACGGTTACTGGTTTTACGGTTAACCGCCAACTGTAAACCGTGAACCGACAACCGACAACCGTCTAAGAAGGATACAAAAGTACCTGGTATATGCGAATAGCTGCCGGCCCCAAAATTACAACAAACAGAGACGGAAAAACAAAAAAGATCAAAGGCACCATTAACTTTACCGGCAGCTTTGCCGCTATCTCTTCTGCTTTCTGAAATCTTTTTGTTCTAAAGGAATCAGAAAAAACCCTCAGAGATTTGGCCACACTCGTGCCGAATTTGTCCGCCTGGATCAACAGGGTCACAAGGCTGTGAATGTCTTCAATACCGGTCCGCTCTGCCAGGTTTCTCAGCGCGTCTTGACGCGCCTTTCCCGCTCTTATTTCCAGGTTCAGGATATGGAGTTCTTCACTCAATACCTCGTTGCTTAACTTTATTTCTTTTGCCACCCGATTTATGGCTGCATCCAGCCCCATGCCTGTTTCCACACAGACCACCAACAGATCAAGCGCATCAGGAATTCCTTCAAATATCTTCTTTTTTCTGGCTGAAGTTTTCATGCGCAGCCAGATATCAGGCAAATAATAACCTGAAAAGGCAAGAAAACAGGAGGCAAAAAGTTTTGTGGAACCATCAACAGGTTTTAAAAAAGTAATTCCAAGAAAAAAACAGATGGGCAGAAAAAATGCGAACAAAAATTTACTTCCCCAAAAAAGAGCCGGAACATTTGACCTGCGCAGGCCAGCCATAAGAAATCTGGTTCTCATTTGAGTATAATCCGCAGACTGTTCCGGGATCAAACGTTTACCTAATAAACTCAAGAAATTTAAGATTGGGTTTTGGGCTGTGTCTTTGATTTCTGAAGATGATTTTTCTCTATTGGACACATTTCTGTTCTTACCGCTTTCCCGGAGTTTTTCTATCAGCTCACGAGCCTTAGCATTTTGGCGAATATATTGATCTAATCCCACAAAAAGCAGAAGCATTGCGAGAAAAGTTGATGCGGAAATTAAAATCGGAATATTTGAGATCGTGAATACCATTTTTTGCCCCTCTATATTTAGTGCCTGAACGAAAACCCCAAAATATGGTTTTTTAATTTTGTTTAGAGATAGCCAACTCACTGAGATTGCTTCTTTTTTTAACTTAAAACCTAAAACTTAACACCGTGCCTGAGCAGGGTTTCCGTTCAGGCACTATTTATAATACTATGTTATACTTTGATGTTGACCATTTTTTTCATGACAAGAATCCCTAATGCCATCATAAATAAAGCTATGCCAGACATTATCTTCCCTGCAGGCTCAGTAAACAGGGTGTTGATATAATCCGGGTTTATGAAACGAAGAGCTATCATGATAAGAAAAGGTATGGCGCAAAGAATTATAGCCGATAATTTTCCTTCTGCGGCCAGGATCTTGACCTTGCCGTACAGCTTAAACCTTTCACGAATAATATAAGCCAGACTCTCTATAATCTCAGCAAGATTACCACCGGTTTCACGTTGCAAAATCACGGAAATGACAAAATATTTCAAGTCAGAGCAATCAATTCGATCTGTAAGGTTTTTCAATGCATCAGGAACGCTTACCCCAAAGTTGATTTCATTCAGGGTCTCATCAAATTCAGGGCCAAGCGGGTCGTCAAACTCATCGGCCGCCAGCTTCATGCCGCTTGGAAAGGCATGGCCTGCTTTCAATGAACGTGCAATCAATTCCAAAGCTTCAGGCAGTTGTCTCTGAAATTTCTCCATTCTTTTCTTTTTCTTCAAGCAAAAATAAAAAAAAGGAATTCCGGATAGTGACAGCGCAATTATTATGGAAAAAATATACTTGTCTGTGATTAAAAACCCGACAAAAAAGCCTGTCAGCGCAAGAAACATTGTAAGTAATATAAAAACACCGAGACGATATTGTGCATTGGCCTGTTGTAATAACCGGTCTAACCGTTGGGGGCCGGGAATGCTCAAAAGAATTTTGTTCAGAAAGGGAACATCGCTTAGCAGTTTTTTTTTAAGAATATCAGGAAGTCCATCTTTATTTTTTCCGGCTTTGTTTTTTCCGGATGAAAATGTTCTCAGCCTTTTCCGGATTTTTTTGCGATCCGGGTTGCGTATCGTTCTGTAAGCATAAAAAATCATTTCTGTGATAAAGATTGATACGGCGAATATAATTATGGCAAGAAAAATTTTCATTTTTTAACTCCATTCAAATTCAAACTGCTGCGATTTACGCAGGGTTAAACAGATCCCGGGAAACCTCTATTCCGGCTGTATTAAATTTATCAATGAAGTTGGGTCGAACACCATGAAATCTGAATTCTCCTTCTATTTTACCATTTTCATCTATACTTTTTTGCCGGAATGAAAAAATCTCTTGTGTGGTGATCATATTTCCCTCCATCCCCGTGATTTCCTCCAAAGACTCTGTCCAAATTAGTACCAATTAGTCCGACAGTAGTGATAATGGCTAGTGCAATCAGTCCTACAATAAGACCATACTCAACTGCTGTTGCTCCTTCTTCATCCTTCAGAAAACTAATCAATCTTTTCATTTCTTTTTCTCCTTTTTCTTTGTTGGTTTGTTGTTTTTGTCGTTCTATTATCGAACGTTCTTGCCTTAAGTTATTATAGCTTATCGCACCATGCGTGCTAAAAAGCGCTATTTTCGAAAAATTAATAAAAAATCATGTAATTTCAATGTATTGGAACGAGAAGAATTTTTTCAGTAAAGCGAGATAGGATTAGACTTGACAGGATGCCGGTATGCCAATATGGCACGGCTTGTAAATAAGGCTATTTTTTTCAAACAGTTACAAGCCCAATGCCATTTTGGCATAGTCCATTTTGGCTTTTTTCCATTACTATGTTAATTTCCTGCATCAATTGGTCAAGATTAGAGGATTTTTCGATAAACCCATTACAATGGTTGTGGAAAGCTTCAATTAACAGGCTCTTTTCAGCGTATGCCGTCATAAGAATAACCGGCAATGACCCATAGTTCATGCGTATTTCTTTTAGCAGTTCTATCCCGTTCATTTCCGACATAAGATAATCCGTTAGAACAAGATCAATATCGGGCATATCGGGATTACTCAGGTTCTTCAGGGCCTCGTCAGCGCCAAAGGCCTCCATGACCTCACACCCCCTGATCTTCAGCCCTCTCTTCAGGGTTTGAAGCCATACAATATTATTATCTACAATCAGAATATTCATAAGGATTTCTCGTCAGCCGAAGTAAAGCCTTTGCAAAAAAAGGACAGGTTTATTGTTACCTCACTTTTTTAGCATTTATCGTGCCAAGCATGATTTTTGGGGGCAATAAAGAAAAAGATGTGCAAGTTCAGGAGATTAAATATGGAAGTATTCGTTGATGGGAGATTGGCATTAATCCGGTCAGTATGCCAAGTTGGCATTGCTCATGCCACCCCATAGGCGTTCAATTTCCTGCGGAGGGTGTTCAAGCCAATGGATAGAAGTTTTGCTGTTTGAGTCTTTATTCTGTCCGTCTGCTCATAGATCTTGAGAACATGGGCTTTTTCCACTTCCTTAAGGGGAGCAATAGAGCTGCCCTCTTGCTGAGAATAGCTCCTTAGAACAGGTTTTCCTTTTAGCAGGTAGGTGGGAAGAAAATCGGCGGAGATCTGTTTGCCCTGGGCCAGATTTACGGCCAACTGGATAATAGACCTAAGTTCCCTGATGTTTCCAGGATAGTCATAATTTATAAGCAATATGCCGGCCTCTTTACTAATACCCTCTTTCCCGGAAACATAAGAAAATTCTTTCAGGAACTTGTCTGCCAACAAAGGAATGTCTTCTTTCCTTTCCCTGAGGGGCGGAAGGTGCAGCAATGCACCCTTGAGACGGTAGTAAAGATCTTTTCTAAACATTCCTTTGTCCTTAAATCTGTCCAGGTCTGCATTAGTGGCTGAGATAAAACGAACGTCTGTTTTTTGAGGCTTGCTGGTTCCTAACTTGAGGTATTCTCCTTCCTGCAGCACCCGAAGCAGTTTTCCCTGGAGGTCGAGCGGCAGATCGCCTATTTCATCCAGAAACAGTGTGCCTTTGTTGGTTTGTTCCAGGTGACCCATTCGAGCCTTTTCAGCTCCTGTAAAGGCGCCTTTTGTACAGCCAAAAAACTCTGCATCAAACAAGCTGCCTGTGACGGATGCCATATTAATAGGTGTAAAGGAAAATTCTGTCCTGAAGCTGGCGCAATGGACAGCTTTGGCCAAAAGTTCTTTGCCGGTTCCACTTTCCCCTGTAATCAAGATCGGTATGTCGCTCATTGCATGAAGTTCCGCTTCCTTCAATATCTTGAGTACGTTCGGTGACCTTGTGATAATAGGCCTGAAAGCCTCCACATGTATCAATGCTGTGGAGGTCATCTTTTTCCTCGGGTGCAGGATATCAAGCACCCGTTTTCTTTCCAGAGCACACTTTACCGCCAAACCAAGATTATCTCTGGAGATCGGCTTGAGCAGGTAATCACTGGCGCCTTTTTTCAGGCACTTAACTGCGATTCTTGCGTCATTTATTCCTGTCAGCATGAGGCATTCGGTGTTCGGACTTGTACTTTTTATTGTGTCCAGCAGTTCTACGCCGCTCGTTCCCTGCATGTTTACATCAATCAGAGCTACGTCAAACGATTTTCCTGTTTTTAAAAAGAGCTGCCGCTTTGTTGGGGTCTTGTTCTGATCGGATATTTTTGAAACCACAGAAATTCAATCCCCTCCTGATGCTATCCAGAAAAAGAGGTTCATTATCAATGAGGACTATGCTATTATTCATAGGAACACCTTTTTATAGGTTTCAACTTAGGTTCAGATAGCTGAGGCGACAATCTCCAGCGCGAGTTGGCGCGGCGCTTGGGTGTAATCTTTTCTCAAGCTGGAATTCTTTTTGCGTAAAATGACCCTGAAGGTGCTCCCTTTGCCAGGATCACTCTCTACCTCAATGCGAGCATCCAATGCTTCAGCCAGACTGTTACTGACAAACAGGCCCAGACCGGTTCCCTCTCCGGATGCTTTGGTGGTAAAGAAAGGGTCAAATATCTTTTCACGTGTCGCTATATCCATACCGCACCCATTATCACTCACCTCAATAATCAAATAATTCCGCCATATGCTCTTTCCCTGTTTTACACTGAGTTTTACCCAGGAATTTTCTTTATCAGCCGCCTGAGCAGCATTAATCAGAAAGTTGACCAGGATTTGCTCCAGAGCCCCCGGATCTGTATAAAGTGGGGAAAGATCGTAGGCGATATTGACATCAAAGGATTTTACTCTTTTACTTATTTGCCTCCGGCAGACAGCAATCCCTTTTTCGACAACCTGGTTCAGGTCAACCCAACCCTGTTCTCTCTTATAACCATTTTTGACGAATTCACTCATGTCAGACATTATGTCGTTGATCCGGCCGGAAGCAGTTTCAAGATTATCCACAAGGTTAAAAATGTCTTTACGGAATTCAGGGTAAGTCATACCGAATAAGTCAAGATCTTGATGATTCCTGACATAATCGTCAATGATAGGGGTCAGCTTTTCCAGGTATTCTCTCAAGATAGGTATATTA
>JAJSZO010000003.1:0-13600 GCA_030262795.1 Deltaproteobacteria bacterium
CAGCTCGGGGAGGTAATGCAGGAATCTGCACGCGCGGCTGTAAGTTATGCCAGAGCAAATCTTTCTTCTTTTGGAATAAAAGAAAATTTTCTTGAAAATTTTGATGTGCACATACATGTCCCGGCCGGTGCGATACCCAAAGATGGTCCTTCTGCCGGAATTGTTATGGCTACTGCTCTCATTTCTGTCCTGACCAATAAGCCGGTTAACAAGGACATTGCTATGACTGGAGAAATTACGCTTAGAGGAAGAGTTCTTCCGATAGGAGGTTTGAAAGAAAAGGCTTTGGGGGCTTTGAGAGCTGGAATTTGTACTGTAGTAATTCCTGAAAAGAATAAAAAGGATCTTGTAGAATTTCCCTCAAATATAAAGCGTAAAATTAAATTCATTCCTGTAAAACACATGGATGAACTACTGCCAATTGTAATTAAGGGCTTAAAGCCTAAGGCCAGTGGGGCAAAGAAAGCAAAAAGGAAAGTTAAGTAAAAACGGTTTGAGGTTCAGGGTTCAGGGTTTACACTGAAAAAGATAAATCACCATGCAGTATCGACTATGCTTTATTCGATAAATTATGAGAATACTTGCTGTAGACACAGCTACAAAAAGTTGTAGTGTTGCCATTGTTGAGAAAGAATCAATTATAGCTGAGACTACTCTATTTATCGAACAAACTCATTCAAAACATTTGATGAAGATGATAGATACAGCATTGAACTTGTCAGGGTTAACTGTATCTGAACTGGATGGATTTGCGGTAACAAGAGGCCCCGGCAGCTTTACCGGTTTGCGAATAGGTATTAGTTCGATAAAGGGTTTTGCTATGGCATCCGGTAAACCTGTTGTGGGTGTTTCAAGCCTTGATTCGCTTGCCATGCAGTGCTGTTTTTCTCCATATCTCGTTAGTCCACTATTGGATGCTCGTAAAGGAGAGGTGTATTTTTCACGATACAGATTTGAAAACGGATATTTAAAAAAGGAACTTGGGGAGCAGGTTATCACTTCTGTCCAGGCTGTTTGTGATATAAATGAGCCATGTCTGTTTGTTGGTGACGGAGCTAAAATTTATCAAAATAAAATTAAAGATGAGATAGGCGATCTGGCATATTTTGCACCGCCTTATCAAAACACAATCAGGGCTTCTACTGTGGCTCATATAAGTATGGATAGATTCGAGACAAATGATACAGATGATAACATCTTGTTTGCACCTGATTATATACGAAAATGTTGGGCTGAAGTTAGCCTTGATTTGTAATCATTGACATTATTAATTGATATTGATATAAATTTTTTGTTACAATTTTTCGACCTGTGCGGTTAGCCATTAGCCATTAGCCATTAGCCATTAGCCATTAGCTTTTAGCCGTTAGCATTGAAAAGGAGTGAAAAAACTTAATCAACAGGTCAATGAGGTAAATAGGATGTTGAACAGTTTTATCCAAAAGCTAACTGCTAATGGCTAAAAGCTAACCGCACAGGTTGCAATTTTTAAAACTTTAACCTAAAGGTATATATTTAAGTGGATAAATTCTCCTGGTCAGATCCTCCGAGTCAAGTCGCATTCCCTGTAGCAAAAGCCGGATATCCTTTGATATTTGCTTTTGCCTTTACTACAGGTATTTTTGCCCTTTTGGGGATGACGGTTCCCGCGCTGACAGGTCTTGCGGTTACTTTTTTTATCTGCTATTTTTTTAGGGATCCTGACCGCGTTATACCTAAAAATTACGGCGCTGTTGTATCACCGGCGGATGGAAAAGTTATTATAGCCGGGCAAGAGGACAGCACCTCTTTTTTTGAGGGCAAGTGCCAGAAAATAAGTATCTTTATGTCGGTATTTAATGTGCATGTAAATCGTATTCCGCATGAAGGGGAAGTTGAAAGTGTAAGTTATTATCCAGGAAAATTTTTTTCCGCAAACTTAGATAAGGCATCAAGGGATAATGAACATAATGCGATTTTTCTTAAAACAGGAGATGGTCGGAAAATATGTGTTGTTCAGATTGCAGGGCTTATAGCAAGGCGTATTATATGCAAGTTGCAGAAGGGGGATCGGGTAGCTCGTGGTGAACGTCTCGGTATGATATGTTTTGGATCAAGACTTGATGTTTATCTGCCTGATGATGTGGAGCTTAATGTTACGGTCGGGGATAAGGTTAAAGCAGGCACATCTATTTTGGGATATTTAAAGACATGAAAAGAAAGAAAAGAATTAGCAAGGACAAACTGAAGCGCGGAATATACATTCTGCCTAACATATTTACATCTTTAAATATGTTCTGCGGATTCTATGCCATTATTGCTTCAATAGATGGAAAATATGTTACATCGGCCATAGCTATTATTATCGCTGTGGTATTTGATATTCTTGATGGCAAAATCGCCAGGGCCACTAATACCACCAGCAAATTCGGTGTTGAATACGATTCTCTTGCAGATCTTGTATCTTTTGGTGTTGCTCCCGGGGTGATGATGTATTTATGGGCTCTTAAACCTATGGGAAGAATTGGCTGGCTGGCTGCATTTTTATTTATGATTTGCGGGGCTCTTCGCCTGGCGCGTTTCAATGCCAGTGTTGATACAGTAAGCAAAAATTCTTTTACAGGCCTTCCGATACCGGCTGCTGCCGGCATGGCTGCCACTACTGTTTTGTTCTATAATAAATTTGGCATAGCGAGTACTTCTAACTGTATATTACCTCTTATAATGCTTTATCTTCTTTCTTTTTTAATGGTCAGCGCCATAAAATATGATTGTTTTAAACAACACGAGCTATTTAGAAAGATGAATTTCAATGTTCTTGTTGCAGTTATACTGATTTTGATTTTTATAGCAGCGCAGCCATCCATTGCTCTGTTTCTTTTAGGAGTTGCCTATCTCGTTTCAGGTCCCTTCAAGATTATAAGGATTATGAGACATTCAAAGCAGAAAAAAACCGAAATCCACGATATTGATAAACAGATTTCGAATTCTCTATAACGTAACGGTTCGCTCAAAAATAAATTTACAACATAGGGATTTTCATTTTATGGTCAATTTTATCAATGAGTTAGAGACTATCGGTCTGCAATAATGATTCGTAGTAGTCATATAAACAAGTTGGTGGAATCATCGTTTTGTCCCGTTAGGGACATCTGAAAATAGCCCTGCCATTTGTTATACATCAAGCCTGGCAATAAATTGCCAGGCTATTCTCAAATGTCCCTACGGGACGGATTCCTTAACAGCCCGCAATGAAGGCGCGCTAATTTAACTTATGCAGGAGTTGTTATGTCAAAAGAATATAAAATAGCTGTAATCCCGGGAGATGGTACGGGACCGGAAGTTGTAGCAGAAGGAATTAAGGTCTTGGAGGTTGTGGCAGGCAAATGCGATTTCAGGCTGAAATTTACCGATTATAATTTAGGCGGCGATCATTACAAAGCAACCGGAGAAATTCTGCCGGATAGCGCGCTTGAATCACTGGCAAACTTTGATGCAATATATCTCGGTGCCATAGGGCATCCGGATGTTCAACCCGGAATTCTTGAAAAAGGCATTCTTTTAAAACTCAGATTTCATTTTGACCAGTACATTAATTTAAGACCCGTTAAGTTGTATGAAGGAGTAAAAACTCCTTTGAGGGATAAAGGCCCTGAAGATATTGACTTCGCGGTGATTCGTGAAAATACGGAAGGTCTTTATGCCGGTGCCGGCGGCTGCTTAAAGCGAGGAACTGCAGATGAAGTTGCGGTGCAGGACTCAATAAATACACGCAAAGGTGTTGAACGATGTATCAGGTACGCCTTTGAGTATTGCAGAAAGCGCAACAAAGCTAAAAGATTAACTCTTTGCGGAAAGACCAACGTACTTACTTTTGCTTTTGATCTTTGGGAAAGAACTTTTAACGAGGTCGCAGAAGAGTATCCCGATATACAAAAGGATTACGCACATGTTGATGCAGTATGCATGTGGATGGTTAAAAATCCGGAATGGTTTGATGTTATTGTAACAGACAACATGTTTGGAGACATAATTACCGACCTGGCGGCAATTATACAGGGAGGAATGGGTATAGCTGCCGGAGGAAATATAAATCCCGATGGCGTTTCAATGTTCGAACCTATTGGAGGTTCTGCTCCTAAGTATACTGGAAAGCAGGTAATAAATCCAATAGCCGCCATAATGGCGGCTAATATTATGCTTGACGCAATCGGCGAGCTTGAAGCAGCTTCCATGATTGAAAAAAGCGTGATAAAGGTTTTACGTGATGACTTAAAAGACGTAGCTGCCGGCAGGATGGGATATACTACAAAAGAGGTCGGAGATCTAATCGTAAATTATATTAAAGGGTAAAGTATTAAGTATTAGGTTTTAAGTATTATTCTATTATAACAAATAGTTAAATCCTAAAACTTAAATCATTCGTAAAAAAATGGAGATGTTATGTCTGGTAAAAAATTTAATATTGCCGTAGCAGGCGCGACAGGCGCTGTAGGCAATCAGATGATAATTTGTCTTGAGGAAAGCAGCATTGCCTTAAAGTCAATTAAGTTTTTAGCCTCTCATCGTTCTGCAGGCCGCAAGCTCCGTTTCAGGGGAGATTCTATTGATGTAGAGGAATTAACGGAGAGTTCTTTTAAAGGCGTTGATATTGCGCTCTTTTCAGCAGGTGGTGGCACAAGCAAAGAATTTGCTCCTTTTGCCGCAAAGGACGGCTGCGTGGTTATTGATAATTCAAGCGCATGGCGCATGGATTCTGATGTTCCGCTTGTTGTTCCGGAAGTAAATCCTCACGCAGTAGCGGATTATACAAACAAGGGAATAATAGCGAATCCGAACTGTTCTACAATTCAGATGGTTGTTGCTATTAATCCTGTTTATAGAAAGTGTGGAATAAGGAGAATTGTAGTTTCTACATATCAGGCCGTGTCCGGAACAGGAAAGAAGGCAATAGATGAACTTTTTGATCAGACCCGCTCTATGATTAATTTTGCAGATTATGAAATTAATGTTTATCCGCACAGGATTGCTTTTAATTGTCTTCCACATATAGATGTATTTTTGGAAAACGGTTATACCAAAGAAGAAATGAAGATGGTTAACGAGACAAGGAAAATTTTCGAGGATGATTCAATAGGAGTTACAGCTACAACTGTCAGGGTTCCTGTATTTTATAGCCATTCCGAGTCAGTCAATATTGAGACAAAAGAACATATTTCAGCGGATGAAGTAAAATCTCTTCTTGAAAATGAACCGGGCATTAAAGTTGTAGATGATCCTGCAAATAATATTTACCCTCTTGCTATTGATGCGGCAGGCCAGGATTTAACGCTGGTTGGACGCATACGGAATGATGAATCAATTCCGAACGGCATTAATATGTGGATTGTTGCGGATAATATCAGAAAAGGCGCTGCAACCAATACAGTTCAGATAGCAGAAATTCTGGCAGACAAATATTTGTAACGGTTGTCGGTTTACGGTTCACGGTTTACAGTTCACGGTTGAAATGCTTCAGTTGTTGCATAGTTCATTAAAAAAAACCGTGAACCTGAACCGACAACCGTAAACCGACAACCGTTCCTAAGGAGTTTAGAGTTGGAGACAGTACCTATAACAAGAAAGGGGTATGAAGCCCTGAAGAAAGAAGTAGAAAAGATAAAAAAAATTGATCGGCCCATGAATATAAAGGCCATTGAAGAGGCACGCGCACATGGGGATCTTAGTGAAAATGCGGAATTTGAAGCAGCCAAAAACAGGCAGTCATTCATTGAAGGCCGATTGATGGAGATAGGGCATAGGTTGGCCACGGCAGATATAATTGATCCCGATACCCTCCCAAAAGATCGCGCTGTATTTGCCAGCACGGTTGTCCTTGAAAATATTGATACAGGTGAAACAGTTGAGTATCAGCTTGTGGGGCCGTCTGAGGCTGATGTAGAAAAGGGCAGTATATCTATTTCTTCGCCTCTTGGGAAAGCAATTATAGGGAAGAAGCCGGGAGAAGAGATAACGTTGATAGCTCCAGCCGGGAGAAGATGTTATGAATTGGTGGATATATTGTAGAAAGCATATAAGGAGGTTTTACTTTGGCACGTATTACAATTGATGACTGCATGAAACGCGTATCAAACCGTTTTTTGCTGTGCAACATGGTGGTTAAACGTGTAAGACAGATCCGTGATGGTTCTGAATATCTGGTAAGCTCACCAAAAAATGAAGATATCGTTGTTTCTCTGAGAGAAATAGCTGCGGATAAGATAATTTTACAGGAAAAAGAAGAGAAGAAAGAAAAAGAAAAAGCTTCAGTTGTTGCATAGTTCATTGGAAAAAGTATGAGCTGTTACTATCAAACAGGCTGGAATTATTCATTGAAAAAACCGTAATTGTGAACCTGGCAACCTGAGTAGTTACGAAGCATGAAAGATATTCAGAATCAGAGAGATTACCGCAACATAACAATAGACAAAGTAGGAATAAAGAATCTTCGATATCCCATAACTGTTCTTGATCGGAGAAACGGTTGCCAGAATACGGTTGCTACGATAAACATGTATGTTGATTTGCCCCACGAATACAAGGGCACACACATGAGCCGTTTTGTGGAAATCCTCAACGTGTTGCGTCCTGAGGTTTCTTTTAAAAAGATATCAGATACTCTCAGGCAGATGAAAAAACATTTAAATGCCGCTTCTTCTCACATCAAAGTGACTTTTCCCTATTTTATCGAAAAAAAGGCTCCGATTAGCGGCTCACCAGGCCTTATGGACTATACTTGCAGTGTTACAGGATCAAGTGGACCTGATGATAAGGTCGATCTTGTGTCAGAAGTGATTGTTCCTATTTCTTCTGTGTGTCCTTGCTCGAAGGAAATAAGTGAGTCGGGAGCTCACAATCAGCGCGGGGAAGTCAGGCTTAGCATCAGGTTCAAGAAATTTATATGGATAGAAGATATGATCAAACTTGTTGAGAAATCCGGATCAAGCGAAGTATATTCTGTTCTGAAGCGGGTTGATGAAAAATATATAACAGAGTACGGGTTCAGCAATCCCAAGTTTGTTGAAGATATTGTAAGGGATATAGCTATAAAGCTTAAAGAAGACAATAATGTAACTTGGTTTTCCGTAAGTGCCGAAAATTTTGAGTCCATCCACAACCACAGCGCATATGCCCACATTGCAAGTAGTTGAGAAGCTATTTTAATACCTTCAAAATTCTGTTCATTATAAGTTCTGCTGATTTTCCAGGTGTATTTATCAGCACAACAAAATGATACAATTCCTTTTTTTCGTTTCTTATATATCCAGCCCTTGTCTTGATACCGTTCAGGGTTCCTGTTTTGTAAAACTTTCTGCCTGATTTGTGCATCAGCTCGTGGTAAGGCTCAAATTTTTCAAGAATTTTATGCAGGCTGTTTGCAGAAATCTTGTTTTGTCTTGATATGCCTGAGCCTTCAATAATGGAGATATTGTCTATGTTAAGCACGTTCTTTGTGTAATTTAATGCTGCAAGAACCCCTTTATCAAGAGTGCCCGGCAGCCCGTAACGTTTTGTACCAGCGGAAATGAGTAGTTGATTTGCTATAAAATTATTTGAGTGTTCTAAAAGTTTTGATATGATTTCCTTTATTGAAAAAATAGATATATACTTAAATACCAATATGTCATTTTCTTTATTAACTCTTCCATGCCTTATATTGCCATTAGATTTAATGCCTTGTTTCTCAAGAAAGTATTTTAAAAGATGTCCCAAATAAAGTGTGTTTTCATTTTCTTTATGGGAAAATACTATTCTTCCCATGGTTAGTTTTGACTTTTTAATTTTTCTTAGTGCAAAGGGCAACAGTGGCGTCTGTTCTTCAGCACTGGCATATTTGCCGTTTTCAAGGCGCTTGAAGTATACTGTATTGAAGTTGGCGCAAAGCGCCCCATTTGGAGCATCATATGGCTGCGATGATGAGGTAATTCCAGGGATTATAATGGGTTGCTTAAAATATGAATCATCTAAAACAATATTTTTAATCTTTTTATGCTCTGAATCAAGCCTTGAGCCAATTGCCCTGGATATTTCCTCCAGAATTTCAGATGTCAGCAAAGGATCTCCATATCCTTTTATTTTAAGATTTGAATCGTTATCTATGTAGAATTCAGTAGTAAATCTGTAATCAGGCCCCAGATAATGCATTGCCACGAGAGAAGTAAGTATTTTTAAAGTAGAAGCAGGAATGAGTTTTTTGTCGGCATTTTTGGAAAATAGAATTCTGCCACGCTGATCAGCCACAAGAACAGCATCCTGATCGCCAATAAGATTTGCCACGTCACTTAGATTTTCAGCATGAAGATTTTGAATTTGACCGGGCATCAAAAACCAGAATAGCAGAACAAAATATGTTGGCAAATGTTTAGGGTTCATTAGAATCGCTGATGCATTGCGTTTTATATGTAAATACCGTATTGCACAAATATGATTAAAGGTTCCAGGGATTCATTCAGATTTATAATCGGTTCTCAATATTTTTTATATTTTGGTATTATGGGCATTTTTTTGCCCTATTTTAATTTATACTGTTATCATCTTAATTTTACCGGTTTTCAAATAGGACTTCTGTCTGCCATTAGAACTGTGACGATAGTTTTGTTCCCATTATTCTGGGGGGCTTTGGCAGACCGTTTTCAAATCAGGAAACCGATATATATTTTATGCAATTTCGTAAGCGCAGGAATATGGACATGTTATTTTTATACCACTGATTTTTGGTTAATGTTCGTTATTACTATGTTTTATGGAATTTTTTACGCACCTATTATATCTTTTCTTGAAGCTTTTACGATGGATGTTCTTGGCAAAGAGAAGAAAAGTTACGGGAAGCTGAGGGCGTGGGGATCATTTTCTTTTATTGTTATTGTAGTAGTTCTTGGCAGAATAATTGATCTTTTTTCAATCGAAATTATTATCGCTGTAATTCTTGCAGGCTCTATGCTTCAGGCATTCATTTCTGTCAAAATTCCGAACGTTGTTATTTCAAAAAAGGAGTCTTTTAATCCTGATGCAAAAATTTTATTAAAGAAACGTGTAACCGTCTTCCTGTTTTGCAGTTTTTTAATGCTTCTAAGCCATGGAACCTACTATGCTTTCTTTTCCATACATTTAGACGCCCTTGGATATGGTAAAACATTTATCGGAATTACATGGGCTCTGGCTTCGATTGCAGAGATACTTGTAATGATAAAGTCAGACAAAATATTCAAGCGTTTTTCCCTGGAAAATGTTCTGGTGTTTTCATTTATGATAGCAACATTAAGATGGTTAATACTTTTCTTTGTAAAATCTCCGGGTTTAATTCTGATATCACAGGTTTTTCATGCTGTTACTTATGGAGCATTTCATATAGCAAGTATATTATATATTGATTTGTTAATTCCCGATAAAGCCAAAACTCTGGGGCATGCAGCAAATAATGCTGTAACTTACGGCCTTGGGATGACAGTCGGATTTCTCTTTAACGGCTATTTCTATAACAGTATAGGTGCATTTAATTTGTTTATAATAAGCAGTCTTATTGCCCTGTCTGGAGGTTTGATTTTTTATTTTTCGAATGAATAACAAAAGCCGTAACTCCTTAGAATTACGGCTCTATTCTTTTTTCTATGTGGTGCCGAAGGCCGGATTTGAACCGGCACGAGTCTCCCCACTACCCCCTCAAGATAGCGTGTCTACCAAGTTCCACCACTTCGGCAATAAAAAAATCGTCAATTCTTTGGACTTTCCTTTGAGCTTTCCGGTGTTTGGGTCTGTGTTGCAGGCTCTGGCTCAGGCGCAGATTTTGAGGTTTTTTCCTGCGCAGGCAAGCTTTTCTCAGGCTCAGCATGCTGTTCTATTGGGATTTCTGTGTCAATCATAATGGAATCTCCGGTTTTATGACTGGACATGTATGCAAGCCCCAAAGATGTCAGCATAAATATTATAGCAGCCGCTGTTGTCGCTTTGCTTAAAAAAGTTGACGCACCTGTACTTCCAAAAAGAGTCTGACTGGAACCGCCTCCAAAAGCAGCCCCCATATCAGTCCCTTTTCCTGTCTGCAGCAAAACGATCATAATTAGAGCTATACAGACTATAACATGTATTACTATTAATAATGGTGACATATTACCGTTTTTATCTTGTAAATACTCAAGTTGTTAGGTTCAAGGGGCTACCAACTTAAGGCGGGATACTTTGTAATCTCAAGGTGTTACAGTAGGATGGGCATCGCCCACCAATCTATGCGGTTTACAGAGATCACCCATTGATTGGTGGGCAGTGCCCACCCTACAAATTGTCCCGCTTTAAGTTGGTAGCCGTTCAAGGCTATAACAATTAATTGTAATTGACAAGTTGACTGAAAGTATCAGGATTCAGGCTTGCCCCTCCGACAAGGGCACCATCAACATCAGGCATAGCCATAAGTTCCGAGATGTTGCCTGGATTTACACTTCCTCCATACAGTATTCTGATGGAACCGGAAAGCTTGTCTCCAAATTCTTTTTCAATTAAAGAACGCAAAAATAAATGAACCTCCTGAGCCTGCTCCTTTGTTGCTGTTTTACCTGTTCCTATGGCCCATACAGGTTCATATGCTATAACGATTGTTTTTAGATCATCCAGAGAAAAACCTTCTAACCCCTTTTTTAACTGTTTGTCAAGTACAGAAAATGTATAATTTGATTCCCGTTCTTTTTCAGATTCTCCAACGCATAGAATTGGTATTAATCCAAATTCTAATGCAGCTCTGACTTTTTTATTAACGGTATCGTCATTATCATCAAAATACTGTCGCCGTTCTGAATGACCTATAATTACATATTTACATCCTGCTGATCCAAGCATAGCGGGTGATATTTCGCCTGTATAAGCGCCCTCTTTTTCCCAGAAAAGATTCTGCGCCCCAAGAGAAACACAGCTCTCCATGATAATACCTGATACAGAGTAAAGCGCTGTAAATGGAGGTGCGATCATAACATCTTTTCCAATAGTCCCTGATAAAAGTTTTACAAGCTGTTCTGAAGTTTCAACAGCTTCGGAAATTGTTTTAAACATCTTCCAGTTTCCGGCAATAAAAGGTCTGCGTTTTTCCATTGTATTCGACTCCTATTAATTATAAGGGAGAAGGGAAACAGGAAACCTATCACCAACTCCAGCACCTAAAACCCAACCGCCCATCACCTATCTACCTTAAAGCTGCGATCCTATCATGGCTGCCAGCTCTACCATCCTCGTTGAGTATCCCGTTTCATTGTCATACCATGAGAGTACTTTAACCATATCAGCTACGGCATAAGTTGTTGCGGAATCAACAATGGAAGACAACTTCGATCCGTTGAAATCCGTAGATACAAGCGGAAGATCGCAATATCCAAGTATGCCTGAAAGATATCCTTCCGAAGCGCTTTTGAGTGCCTGGTTTACATCGGAAACCGTAACTCCTGATTTTTCGACAGTCGCCACAAGATCAACAATAGAAACATTCGGTGTTGGAACTCTGATCGCGAGTCCGTTTAGCCTGCCTTCCAGTTCCGGCAGTACAAGAGATACCGCTTTTGCAGCACCGGTTGTCGTTGGAATCATGTTTAGAGCTGCGGACCTGGCCCTTCGAAGGTCCTTGTGCGGAAAATCAATAAGGCGTTGATCACCTGTATAAGCATGTATGGTAGTCATTAGTCCGCATTTTATGCCGAAATTATCAAGGAGTACTCTGGCAACCGGTGCAAGACAATTAGTGGTACACGATGCATTTGATATTATATTATGTTGTTCAGGATCATACTGATTTGAGTTTATGCCCATTACAATTGTAATATCAGGATTTTTGGCGGGTGCGGATATTATAACCTTTCGCGCTCCTGCAGCAAGATGCTTTGAAGCATTTTCGTGATCTATGAACAGACCGGTACATTCTGCAACAATGTCAACCTCAAACTCTTTCCATTTCAGTTGCTCAGGATTCCTGATTGACGTAAAAGCGACAGACCTGCCGTCAACCTCAATTGAATCTTCTTTTGCCTTAACTTTTTTGCCAAGATTTCCGTGAACAGAATCATAAGTTAGAAGATGAGCCATTGTAGTTAAATCAGTAAGGTCATTAATAGCCACAACTTCAACGTCAGGATGATTCATTGCAACCCTGAATATCAGTCTCCCAATCCTTCCAAAACCATTTATTCCTAATTTAATGCTCATAATACTCCTTATCCTTCTTTGGTGAATTTGTAAAAAGGCAAATTCATCAGGTTTAATAAATAAAAATTATCTTCGTTTGTTTCCTTTTAAAATCCCACTTGCCAGAGATATGCTCTTTTTACCAAAAGCCTCCAGGTTTACCACAAGACTGCTCAGGTCTTCATCATCTCGAAGATTGGCTGCTCTTATCAAAATTGGGAGGTTTACTCCGGATAATACTTCCACATGTCCTTCTTCAAGAAATGAATAGCTTAAATTAGAAGGAGTTCCTCCAAACATATCTGTAAGAATCAGTACACCTTTTTTCTGATTGACTTTTTTTATTCCTTCGGCAATTTTTTTACGGAGAATTTCAGCATTTTCGTTCAGATCTACTGAAACCGATACCATGGCCTCAGCCTTTTTTCCAAGAATGAATTCTGCTGCATCTATTAATGCATCCCCGAGATTACAGTGTGTAGTTATAACTATACCTATCATAAAATTCCTTCTTAAAATACCAATTACGTTCCTTACGTTACTGTTTTATATCACGATGTGTAATTCCAACCTGCTTACCTTGTTTATCAATATGTTCATATATATTCCGTGCAATAGTGACAGAACGATGCCTACCACCTGTGCAACCAACTGCAACGCTTAAATATGCCTTTCCTTCTTTTTCATATAAAGGAATTAAATAATCAAGCAAATCCAGATACTTCTCAAGAAATATAGGGGTTTCTTTATTATTCAAAACAAAATTTTTAACCTCTTCAGCTTCACCATCTAAATCTTTCAGTTCAGGCACAAAATACGGATTTGCAAGAAAACGGACATCTATAATAAGATCAGCGCCATGAGGTATACCGTATTTAAAACCAAATGATTGGATATTTATCTTCATTAGTGATAGTTTTTTGTTTTTCTGCGCAATATCAAAAATAACGGACTTAAGTTCATGAATATTATATTGAGAAGTATTGATAACTCTATCGACTTTTTCTCTAAGGCCTTTCAATTGCTCCTTCTCCGCTTTTATCCCATCAAGAAGGCTTTTGTTCTGGGATAAAGGGTGGTGTCTTCTTGTTTGACTGTAACGCTGTAATAATATTTTTTCATCTGCCTCAAGAAAAAGTATTTCAAAATTGTATCCTTTTTGCCTGATGGATTCTAAAACAGATGAATATTTGGCAAGAAATCCTTTCTCGCGCAGATCCATTACAAAGGCAAGTCCTGCAACTTCAGAAGCGTGTTCCTCTATCGGCAGTTCCAGAAACTTAGGAAGAAGATCAACCGGCATGTTGTCTACACAATAAAACTCAGCATCCTCAAATGCTGCAATTGCAGTACTTTTGCCGGAACCTGAAAGCCCTGTAATAATAATTAGTTTCAGGTTTTTCAATCTTGTCAAATTATCACCATA
>JAJSZO010000003.1:13700-28394 GCA_030262795.1 Deltaproteobacteria bacterium
CCACGTTCCTTAAAACTCAGCATCCTCACCTTTGATGATTGAAAAAATTTCATCACTATCAACAGCATTTAACAGCCTTTCCTTAAATGGATCATTTTTTAGAATTCCGGAAATTCGGGATAGCAGCTTCAAATGAAGACCGGTAGAATTCTCCGGCGTTACGAGAAGAAAAAAGATGTTGGCCGGCCGGCCATCTATAGACTCGAAATCAACTCCTTGACGGCTTAAGCCAAAACTGACAATTAGTGATTTAATATTTCTCATCTTACCATGAGGAATTCCAATGCCTGCACCTATGCCGGTGCTGCCAAGTCTTTCCCTCTCCATGAGAACCCGAACAATTTCCTTTTTATTGATACCGGCAATACGGGCTACGGGAATTACCAGCTCTTCAATAACTCCTTTTTTGTCACGTGATTTCAAGTCAGAAAGAATTGCTTCTCTATGCAAAACATCAAGAATTTTCATATAATATCCACCTACATCAATCTACGCCAACACAGTAAATCGCAACTATAAACTTTTATATGCTCTTTTAAACCGTATTTTCACAAGCTGAGTTTGCCACAGGCGCAAGGCGCAGGCCATGAAGCTGTGACACTTCACTGCTAATGGCCTGCAACACAGCGGATGCGGCGAAATCGGCTTGTGCAAATACGGGGTTAGCTGCTGGGCTGTATTAAACCGTAGTGACCATCCCTGCGTTGATATAAGACGTTTACTTTATCTGTCCTTGCATTTGTGAACACAAGAAAATTATCATCCAAAAGCTCCATTTGCATAACCGCTTCTTCAATATCCATCGGCTTATATTCGATATTTTTGACCTTTATTTCTTTTGTAGTTTCGGAATCCATATGGACGGTATCTTCGACACCAATACCTTTTGTCCTGTCTTTCGTTCCACTTCTTCGTTTTCTGTTTTTCTGCTTATTTTTCTTAATCTGTTTCTCAAGCTTGTCTAAAACCATATCAATGGCTGAATACATATCAACCGTTTCTTCTTTACCATTTATATTAAGTCTGTCACCGACAATATTGATTTCAGCTATATGGCGGAACTTTTCAACCGAAAGAACAACGTTAGCTGTTGCTGGATTATAAAGAAATTTATCAAAGCGATTGAGCTTGTCTTGAACATATGCTTTTAAATTTTCAGAGGAATCAAGATTTTTAAAAGTTACAGATGTCTGCATTAAAAAACCTCCCTAAACCTTAAACCCTAAGGTTAAAATTGTTTGCGTTTGCTGGATGACAGAAGTTCCATCATTCCCCGATACTTGGCTACTGTTCTTCTCGCAATCTTTACGTTTGATTCTTTTAAAAGTTTTACAATTTTATCGTCACTATACGGTTTTTTTACATCCTCGTTTAAAATAATCTGTCTGATTTTTTCCTGGACGCTGGCAGAAGCCATTGCATCGCCATTAATACGATTAATAGAACTATTAAAAAAATATTTCAATTCAAAAATGCCCTGCGGAGTATATGCATACTTATTCGTTGTAACTCTGCTGATTGTCGATTCATGCATATCTATGTCCTCTGCAACATCTCTTAACACCATAGGCTTTAAGTACGCTAACCCTTTTTCAAAAAATTCCCGCTGAAACTTCATTATACTTTCCATTACTCTATAGATGGTCTTCTGCCGTTGATAAATACTCTTTATCAACCAGGATGCTGAACGCATTTTATCTTGAAGGTATTCCCTGACATTATTTGAAACTTTTCCGTCACGACTTATAAACTGCTTATACAATGCATTTACATGAAGTTTTGGCACGTCATCGTCATTCATTAATATCAAAAAATCATCTTCAAATTTATAAACAAAAATATCAGGGTTAATATATTGAGGCTCTTCAATACTGAAAGTCCGTCCCGGCTTCGGCTCAAATTCTTTTATAATATTTACAGCGGAAACAACTTCCCGGATATTAACTTCTAATTCCTTGGCAATAACTTTGTAATTCTTGTTTTCAAGATGTTTAATATGGTTCTTTATTATATCAATAACTATAGTATTATCTAATTTAAAATGCTCTGCCTGTATCAGTAAACATTCTTTTAAATCACTCGCGCCAACACCTGTTGGATCAAATGTCTTTATCAGCGATAATACCTGATTAACCTTATCGGGTGTGGAACCGCTCGTTGCGATAAGCTCTTCAACAGAAATGTCAAGATAACCATCCTTGTTGAGGTTTCCTATTATCAAGCTTCCGAGCTTTTCTTCCTCCGCTGTTGGAAAGGTCATAAGCAGTTGCCAGAGGAGATGGTCATTCAAAGATTCTTTACGAGCTATAAATGAGTCGAAATTCGGTGTAGTTTTTTTCTCGGTCTCAAAAGTAGTTTTTCCGGTCGAATTGTATTCATCAAGATAATTATTCCAGTCAATATCATCGTTAATTTTTTCTTCTATTTTGACTTCTTTTATCGCAGGTATATCATCAGATACGGCCTCGGATTGATCTGTCTGCGCTTCCTCATCGGCAAAATTCTGCACCTCCTCCAGCGCAGGATTTTCCTCAAGTTCCTGACGAATTACTTCCGCAAGCTCAAGCCTGGAAAGCTGCAAAAGCTTAATTGACATCTGAAGCTGCGGAGTCATTATAAGTTGCTGTGTTAATTTTAGCTGTTGTCGTAATTCAAGTGCCATTTTATAATCTGAATTCGTCTCCAAGATATATGCGGCGGGCAGTTTCGCTTGCAGCTATTTTTTCCGGTGATCCGGCTTCAACCACCTGCCCATCATTTAATATATACGCTCTGTTACATACTTCAAGCGTTTCCCGTACATTATGATCTGAGATAAGTATTCCAATACCCCGATTTTTAAGGTGTTCTATAATAGCTTTAATATCAATTACTGCCAAAGGATCTATACCTGCAAAAGGTTCATCAAAAAGCATAAATAAAGGATTTGTTACAAGCGCTCGCGAAATTTCCAATCGCCGTCTTTCCCCTCCCGAAAGAACAGCAGCCTTTTGATCTGCAAGTTTTGTTATACCCAGCTCTTTTAGAAGCTTGTTCGCACGTTCTTCCCGCTCCGATCTTGAGATAGGAAGGATTTCAAGAATAGCCATGATATTCTGTTTTGTTGTAAGCTTTCTGAATATCGAAGCTTCCTGAGGTAAATAACCCACGCCTTTACGCGCCCTCAAATACATGGGACAATCTGTAATATCCTCATCGTCAAGAAAAACTTGCCCTTTATCAGGCTTTATCATACCGATAGTCATATAGAAAGTAGTTGTTTTTCCCGCACCATTCGGACCAAGAAGACCAACAACTTCACCGCTTTCTACACCAAAGCTGATTGAGTTTACAACTCTTCTTTCATTATATGTTTTAATTAGGTTTTTTACAGATAAAACTGACATTAGTAACTGATTTAAGGTTCAGGGTTCAAGGTTCAGGGTTCAGGGTTAGTCGGCTTTTAATCCTATTCCCTTTTCTCCTGAATAAAAAACAGCTTCAACACGCTTTTTTTTACCGCTTTCAACAGTTATACGGTCTTCAGCTCTGTAAAGAGTTATTTTCTCACCGGAAACAAAATTAGTTCCGCTTGTGATCTTTGAATTCGGTCCGGTTAAGACAATAACACCTGTTTCACTTGTATATACTGCATGTTGTGCAACGGCAACTTGGTCATCAAAATTTATTTTTACATTGCCGCTTGACACGATTTTTTCTATCGACTCTTCACTCGAAGTCAAACCTTTGTCGCTATCTTCAACTTTTTTATAAAAAATCTTAAGCTTGTCAGCAATAATAACCGTATCTTCTTGAACAGCTCTGACATTGCCAATGAATTCAGCGCATCTTGCTTCGCTATCCGCTATCAGCCTGTCTGCTGTAATATAAATCTTTTTATTTTCTTTTAAATCTTCTTTTTCGGCAAAAGTAGAGCTTACCATAAAACCAGCTATAATTACAAGTGTCGCTGTCAGAACAAACAAACTTCGGACAGGGACAGCAAAGTAAAAAGCTTTGGTTTCAAGGCGCTCAAATCCTAAGAATAGATTTTTTACAAAGCTGTTACAACTTAATATTTTCACTGAAAACTCCCCTTACATTTCCCTCAAGCCTGGTTTTTTTTGTATTTAAATCAAAAAAAATCGAATCTGCCGTCAGTTGTTCCGAATCACTGCTTATTTCCACAGAAACATTTGAAAAAAGTATACGACGGTTATGCTCATAATTTAATTTTTCGGTTTTAAGCACATAATTATTATTTTTTACCACAATATCGCCGGTAACTTCAATGTCATTTGAATCTGTATATAAAAATCCCTTTGCTGCTGTAAGGTAGGCTTCTTTCCCTTCTTTCATATAAAAAATTACAGAAATATCGTCTAATATCAACTGTTTTTTTTTATCAAGTAACCTGGCTGAGCTTGCATCTAAGCTCCATTCAATTACTCCATCACGTGTTGCAGTGTGATGAACCTTGCCTAACGACATTTTCGCAGCGTTTTGTATCGTCGATTTAAGTCCGGCAGTTTTATCTAAGATACCGCGATATGCTGAAAAAACCGCAATTATAATCCCTGATGAAATAATAATAATTGAAATTAAAAATAACTTTATTTTTAACCGTTCAGCCATTCAGCCACCAATGGAATTTTATCCCAGAGTCCTTGAGCTTTAAGGATTGCTTCGCAGACCTCCCTGACAGCCCCGGCTCCTCCATTTGCAGAAGTTACCATACATGCTTTTTTCAAAACCGCCTCGTGAGCATCAGCTACCGCTATAGAAAGTCCAACAATTCTCATAAGCGGCAAATCCGGCAAATCATCACCGATAAATGCTGTTTCTTCAGAAGAAACGCCTGTTTGGTCAGAGATAATATCCAGCATAGCTGCCTTATCTCCAACCCCATCAAACAACATTGTAATACCAAGATTTTCGCAACGGTGATAAAGAGCTTTTGAACTCCTGCCGGTTACTATACATACATTAATACCTGCTTCCATTAAAAGCCTTATACCAAGACCGTCTTTGATATTAAAGACTTTTGTTTCTTCAGATTTGTCATTGTAAATTATACTTCCATCAGTAAGCACACCGTCAACGTCAAGTAAAAGGAGCTTGATTTTTTTCAGTTTATTTTCTATTTCCGAATCAGTATAGCCCATAGATAATTTTTCCAATAAAAATTACTAACCCCTAACCCCTAACTCCTGACCCCTAAAATTTTTCGTATAGCTTTAAGCTGGGGAAGCAGTTTCTTAAGTGAATCTATTTTTAATGAATTGGGCCCGTCACAAAGCGCTCTGTCGGGGTCTGTGTGTACTTCCAGAAAAATTCCGTCCGCTCCCGCCGCAACAGCAGCTCCGGCAAGAATTGGTGCAAATTCACGCTGTCCGCCGGAACTTGTTCCAGCACCTCCCGGGAGTTGAACGCT
Organism: Deltaproteobacteria bacterium; assembly: GCA_030262795.1. Lineage (GTDB taxonomy): Bacteria > Desulfobacterota > Desulfobacteria > Desulfobacterales > ETH-SRB1 > B13-G4. The sequence continues at coordinate 19,114 of JAJSZO010000003.1, forward strand.
GTGCGTTGCATCAAATATCACCGGCAATCCTGTAGTATCCTGCATTATTTTTAAGCCACGGAAATCAACGACAAGATTGTTATAACCAAACATTGTCCCTCTTTCCGTAATCATAATCTGTTTGTTCCCTGTTGAAACAACTTTTTCCACAACATTTGTGATATCCCATGGTGCAAGGAATTGACCTTTTTTAATATTGACCGGTTTGCCTGTTTTTGAAATCTCTAGAATAAAATCGGTTTGCCTGCACAATAAGGCCGGTATCTGTATAATATCCAGAATATCGGCGGCCATTGATACCTCATTTATACTGTGAACGTCTGAAAGTATCTTTAGACCAAGTTCTTTCTTAACATTTTCAAGAATCTTAAGGCCGTCTATCAGCCCGGGCCCCCTGTATGAATTAACAGATGTTCGGTTGGCTTTGTCATATGAGGCCTTGAATATAAAGGGAATATCTAATTGGCGAGTAAGTTCTTTAAGGTATGATGCTATCTCAAAAGTAGTATCATAATCTTCTATTACACACGGGCCTGAAATCAAAACAAGAGGTGATGCCTGGCCGATCAATATATCACCAACTTTTACAATATTTCCCATAAGTTAATTCGTCCACGTTCCTAAAAGTGTAACTAAAAGCCGGTTTTCAAATTTCTGCTAACACAAAATTGAAATTCCGATATTATCAGATTAAACTATCGTACACGTATATAAAAGTCAAGAAACGAAAAACTTTGCCTTGATTACAGCTTTTTAAACTGTTATTATTTTTTTATTGTATCGAAATTATAAAATTATGTTTGCAGGGGCACCCCTCGTGGTTGCCCTGTAATCTGTGGTTGATCCATATCAATGTGGTCTGTCATTTCAGGGCAGGCACAGGGGCCTGCCCCTACTAAAAGAAAGGTCGTTATAACATATTGAAAACTAAAGAAAAGAAAACAAGATATCGGCTTATTATATTATTATGTATCATTCTTGCTATCCCAGTTGCATGGATCCTGATTGTAAGGCTTGAAGGCGGCAAGCCATCCATCAAGCTGGATTTTCTATCTCAGACAATAGGAATCACTCAAGATCTTTCAATCTCAGTTGCGGATATGAAAAGCGGCTTGAGGAGGGTATGGATAGGCCTTTTACAAAACGGCAGAGAAACTATTTTACTTGAAAAAGATTTTCCTGCCAAAGGTCTTATTGTCAGGGGTAGTAAATATGAAGAGTCCTTCAAGGTTAAGATAGATCCGGATAAAAGTGGAATAAAAGACGGCAAGGCTATTCTGCGTATTGTTGCGTATGATTTTTCCTGGCGTCAGTGGTTTAAAGGAAACAGAACATATCTGGAAAAAAACATAATTATTGATACAAAACCGCCTGAAATAGATATTATGAGCAGATTTCACAATATAAATCAGGGCGGGGCTTGTTTGATAATATATAAATTATCAGAACAATGCCGTAGAAGCGGAGTTTATGTTGAAGAAAATTTTTTTCCGGGTCATTCAGGACATTTTCAAGATAAAAATATTTTAATGGCCTTTTTTGCTCTGAATTATAAGCAAGGACCAGAAACCAAGATCTTTATTAAAGCAATTGATCATGCAGGCAACACTTCAAAAGCCGGTTTGCATTACAATATAAAAAGAAAAATCTTCAAAAAAGATGTTATCAATATTTCAGACAAATTTTTAAACTGGAAAATGCCTGAATTTGATATTCCTAGCCCGCAACATTCTGAATTAACAATAAAAGACAAATTTCTTAAGGTCAACAGGTCTATACGAAAGAACAGCTACAATAAAGTCATTGAATTCGCTGAAAACACTGACCCGGTTTTATACTGGGACAACGTATTTTTAAGACTTCCAAAAGCGGCAAACAAAGCGGGTTTTGCCGATAGTCGCGTTTATAAATATAAAAACAAAATAATTGACCGTCAGATTCATCTTGGTATAGATCTCGCATCAATTGCGCAGTCGCCGATTCCGGCAGCCAACAAAGGAAAGGTTGTTTTTGTCGGATCAATAGGTATTTACGGAAAATCTATAATTATTGATCATGGTTTTGGGCTGCATAGCATGTATGCTCATTTAAGCAGTTATAATGTAGAAGAAAAACAGATGGTATCTAAGGGTGAAATCATAGGTCATACCGGCATCACAGGACTGGCCGGCGGTGACCATCTTCATTACAGCATTCTTATCCATAATACTTTTGTAAATCCTATTGAATGGTGGGATAAGGCATGGATAAAAAATAATATTTCAAGCAAAATAAATAATGTCAAAGAAGATTGAAAATTAATGAACTACTCCGAAGCTTGCTTCAAGGAATTTAACCCAATAAGTTACGCCTGTCTGCGTGCAACGCACAAACAGGCGCACAGTCAGAAAAATCTGTGTAATCTGTGGTTTAAAACTGAATTCAATTCCAAAAGTGTTCTGCCGGGGAGAATAATCGGAAATGAAACATAAAATAAATAAAACATATCGGGAAATCAACGAAAAGATCAAATCAGGCAAAGTCGTTGTAGTTACGGCAGAAGAAATAATTGATATTGTTAAGCAAGAAGGTGCTGTAGAAGCCGCAAGGCATGTTGATGTTGTGACCACAGGAACTTTTTCTCCAATGTGTTCTTCAGGAGCCTTTATTAATTTCGGGCAATCTGTTCCAGGTATAAGGGCATCAAAGGTATGGCTTAACAAGGTTCCTGCGTATGCCGGACTTGCTGCCGTAGATTGCTTCATAGGTGCCACGGAATTGTGCGAGGATGATCCTTTAAACAAGGTTTATCCTGGTGAATTCAAGTATGGCGGGGGTCATGTTATACAGGAACTGGTTGCAAAAAAAAAGGTGCATTTAAAGGCGGAATCATATGGAACAACATGCTATCCCAATCAGATGATCGAAAAAGATATAACTCTTCGCACACTTCCCAATGCCGTTCTTTGCAACCCTAGAAACGGGTATCAGAATTATAACTGTGCAGTAAATCTCACGAATAAAACTGTTTACACATATATGGGAACGCTCAAGCCTAAAGCCGGCAACGTAAACTATTGCTCTGCAGGGCAATTAAGCCCGCTTTTAAATGATCCTTTTTACAAAACAATCGGTCTTGGCACCAGGATTTTTCTGGGTGGAGCAACAGGCTATGTAACCTGGCACGGCACTCAGCACAAGCCATCTGCAACGCGGACAAAAAAAGGCGTTCCTGTTTCACCTGCCGGAACTATTTGGGTAATGGGAGATTTGAAAAATATGAGCCCGAACTGGCTCGTCGGAGTGAGCATCCAGGGCTATGGATGTTCGCTATCAGTGGGTTTAGGCATACCGATTCCAATATTAAATGAGGAAATTGTTAAATACACTGCTGTTTCTGATGAGGAAATATTTACTCAGATTGTAGATTATGGATACGATTATCCTAACGGAATTTCAAAAAGTTATGGCCAGGTCAATTATGCTGAACTTAAAAGCGGTTCAATAAAATTTAAAGGCGAAATAGTGCCGGCTGTACCGCTTTCCAGCATGGTTAAGGCTCGTGAAATCGCTGAAACGTTGAAAAACTGGATTTCCAAAAAAAAAATTACTCTTTGTGAACCACATTTTACACTGCCTAATGCCTGATACTATACGAACTTTCATAGCTTTCAAGGTTCCGAAAAACATAATATCATCCATCAAAAAAATTCAGGAAGATATTAAATCTTATGCTTTTAAGATAAGATGGGTTGATCCGGAAAAAATCCATCTTACACTTAAATTCTTGGGAAATATTAATTATACTGATATTGAAAAGGTCGGTGAAACACTAATAAATACTGTTAATAATTATGCGCCTATATCACTCGCTGTGAAAGGTGCAGGTGTGTTCCCCTGCATTAAACACCCACGTGTTATATGGGTGGGAATTACAGGGGAGGTTAAAAAACTTGCCGGCATACAAAAGGGCATTGAAAAAAATTTAGAAAAACTCGGATTCCCGCGGGAAAAAAGACCATTTAAAGCGCATCTGACGCTTGGAAGAATAAAGGGAAAAATTGATCCCAAAAAACTCCTGGATGCAATGAAAAAAAATGAAGAATTTGAATCAGAATTATTTATTGCTGATAAGATATTTTTGTTTAAAAGTGATCTGCAACCAACTGGTTCTGTACATACAGAGCTTAAAAGTATATCTTTGACGGCTTCGTAAAAAGTCCATTTTCTGCGTTGCGCTGCATCCTTAGTCATTGCGGCGTAGCTTAAGTACGTCTCTTTCCTCAGGATTTGCGTGCCTTAAAACTGAAGCTTTTTACTTTGCCGTCCAAATTTCGATAGGAGAATATCATGAATACTTCACCGGAGAAACAAAAAGCAGCCGAAACCGCCATGCTCCAGATAGAACGTCAGTTTGGTAAAGGCGCTATTATGAAGCTGGGCAGCAAGGCAATAATTGATGTCCCTGTAATACCTTCGGGTTCCATCGCACTTGATCAGGCACTGGGTGTAGGTGGACTTCCAAGGGGCAGAGTTATTGAAATTTATGGCCCGGAATCATCCGGCAAAACGACACTCGCACTTCATGCTGTTGCGTCTGCCCAAAAACAGGGCGGCATTGCCGCTTTTATAGATGCTGAACATGCACTTGATACCACTTATGCAAGAAAACTCGGTGTAAATTGCGATGAACTCTTAGTTGCTCAGCCTGATACAGGAGAGCAGGCTCTTGAAATTACAGAGATGCTCGTAAGAAGCGGGGCAATAGATATATTAGTCATTGATTCAGTTGCTGCACTTGTTCCCAGGGCGGAAATAGAAGGCGAAATGGGCGATTCGCACATGGGGCTTCAGGCAAGACTCATGTCACAGGCATTAAGAAAACTTGCCGGCACAATAAGCAAAACCATGACCGCATTAATTTTCATTAACCAGATACGAATGAAAATAGGGGTTGTATTCGGAAATCCGGAAACAACTACCGGAGGCAATGCTCTCAAGTTTTACGCATCGGTAAGGATAGATATCCGACGATTAGCCGCCATCAAAGATGGGCAGGAAATTTTAGGAAACCGAACCAGAGCACGTATCGTCAAAAACAAGATGGCGCCCCCTTTTCAGGAGGCTGAATTCGATATAATGTATGGTGAAGGCATATCTCAGCAAGGAGACCTTCTTGACATGGGAGTCAAGACGGAAATAATTGATAAAAGCGGTTCATGGTATTCATATGATGGAGAAAGAATAGGTCAGGGACGTGAAAACGTAAAAAAATTCCTGAAGGAAAATCCAGACATTTATAATTCAGCCTTGAAAAAAGTTAGAGAAAAACTTGGTATTTTAAAAAATGAAGAAAGTAAAAAGACAGGGGTCGGGGATCAGGGGTCGGGGGGAAGTAAGCAGTAAGCAATAAAGCAGTAAGCAATGAACCAGTGACCAGCAACGAGTAACCAGTAACAAGCAAAACCTATGAAAATTACAGGCAATGAAATTCGCAGACAATTCCTTGAATATTTTGGAAAGTATGATCATAAGATAGTGAGGAGCTCATCACTCGTGCCTCAAGATGATCCGACTCTGTTGTTTACCAATGCAGGGATGGTGCAATTTAAACGAACATTTCTCGGTGAAGAAAAAAGAAGTTATGTCAGAGCAGTTTCATCTCAGAAATGCGTGAGGGCTGGTGGCAAACATAATGATCTTGAAAACGTAGGTTATACCGCAAGACATCATACTTTTTTTGAAATGCTGGGCAATTTTTCCTTTGGTGATTATTTCAAGGAAAAAGCTATTGAGCTTGCCTGGGATTTGCTTGTAAACGGTTACGGGCTGCCGGAAGATAAATTAATAGTTTCTGTATTTCTGGATGATGATGAAGCCTATGAAATATGGAATAAAAATATTGGTGTGCCGGAAGACCGGATTGTCAGGCTCGGAGAAAAAGATAACTTCTGGTCTATGGGCGACACAGGCCCATGCGGACCTTGTTCTGAAATACTGATGGACAGGGGAAAAGAGTTTGCATGCGACAGACCGGATTGCAGTGCAGGATGTGAATGTGACAGGTATCTTGAAATCTGGAATCTCGTGTTTATGCAATTTAACCGGGATGCTTCAGGCAAAATGACTCCTCTTCCAAAACCCAGCATTGATACGGGTATGGGGCTTGAAAGAATAGTTTCTATTATCCAGGATGTACCTACAAACTATGAAACCGATCTTATCATTCCTATAATAAATAAAACCGAAAGCCTTTCTGAGAAGCGGCTTGGAGATTCATCTGAAGATGATATAGCAATGAAAGTAATTGCCGACCACAGCAGGGCTGCTGCATTTCTTATAGGAGACGGGATAATGCCGTCCAATGAAGGAAGGGGCTATGTACTGCGCCGCATAATACGAAGAGCTATCCGATACGGACGAAATATAGGCCTTACAAGACCGTTTCTTCATAAAACCACAAATGTGGTATTTGATATTATGAAGCCTGTATATCCGGAACTGCGCAGCAATGCGTCTTTTATTACAAATGTAATAAAAAATGAGGAAGTCAGGTTTTCGGAAACCCTTGATAAAGGTCTCAAACTATTAAATGAAACCCTTTTGGAAATGAGAGAAAAAGGTCAAAAAGAAATTCCCGGACAATTAATATTCAAACTGTATGACACTTACGGGTTCCCTCTTGACATAGTTAAAGATGTAGTCAGAGATAAAAAAAATATCAGTCTCGACATACAAGGATTTAATAACGCAATGGAAGGGCAGCGCAATAGATCCAGATCTATCACGGTTTTTTCAGAAATCAGTAATGCTTATAAGAAACTTTCGGCAGAAAAAATAAAACCCGAGTTTGTTGGTTATGACAAACTATCCTGCAACGCAAAAGTTCTTGTTATCGTGGAAGACGGCAATGAAATTCAAGAAGCCTCAAGCGGAAAAGAAATAGAAGTTGTAACGGATGTTACACCTTTTTATGCTGAATCAGGCGGTCAGGTTGGCGATACAGGCAAAATAACCGGGCCGGATTTTGTTATGGAAGTTTCCGACACCATTAAAGACCCAACCGGTCTGATAATACACAAAGGAATAATTATTTCAGGAACAATTAAAAAAAGAGACAATGTTATCTTAACTGTTGACGTAAATAAACGTGATGCAATTACCTGCAACCATACTGTAACCCATATACTGCATTCTGCTTTGCGGCAGATTCTTGGTGACCATGTAAAGCAGGCAGGTTCGCTTGTAGCTCCTGTTAGGCTCCGGTTTGATTTCACTCATTTTTCTCAGGTTGACACAAACACGCTTGATAAAATTGAAACGCTCGTGAACAAAAGAATACGCCGGAATGTATCTGTACAAATTGAGGAAATGGATGCGGAAAATGCTTTAAAATCAGGCGCTACAGCTCTTTTTGAGGAAAAATACGGCGAAAAAGTCAGAGTTGTTTCTCTTTCGGGTTTCAGTAAAGAACTTTGCGGTGGAATCCATACAAAATATACGGGGAATATAGGATACTTCAAGATAATCGGGGAATCCAGCGTGGCATCCGGAGTCAGGAGAATTGAGGCATTAACGGGCGAAGCTGCATTGATATATACACAGAAAACCTCAAATATTCTTCGTAATACAGCCCGTCTGATCAAAGAAAAGCCGGAAGCTTTAACACAAAAGGTTGAAAAAATCCTGGCTGACTATAAGTTCCTTGAAAAAGAAATTGAAAAATTAAAGGCACAGATAGCTTCAAGATCAGCAGACAAAATTGAAGATGATATTAAATCAATAAATGGTATTAAAGTGCTTGCAAAAAAAGTTTCAGTTGATAATTCTTCTGCGCTTCGAGACCTCGCTGATAAATTCAAGGAAAAAATAAAGTCAGGAATAATTGTGCTTGGCTGCAATACAGGACCAAAAGTACTGCTGATAACCATAGTTACAAAGGATCTTGCTGATCGCTTCCACGCAGGCAATATCGTAAAACAGATAGCAGCGATAGTCGGCGGCGGGGGCGGAGGAAGGCCGGATATGGCCCAGGCCGGTGGAACCAAACCGGAAATGCTTGATAAAGCGCTGGATAAAGTTTATGCATTAGTAGAAAATATTTGAAATCAGGGTTCGGCGATCTGCAGCGACTCAAAGTGTAACGAATAAGAATTCATGTTTTGCGAAGCCAAAACATAATTCCGGGTTTAAATTACAGAACCAACCGTGCTTTTGAGCATGGCAAGTGTATAAATGTATGGTAAGTCTAAGTTTGGTTCTTATCTATTTTCATCAAGAGTCAAACATAATGACCCCCACTCCTTCAATTTTCTGAAGTTTTTTAAGATTAGGTTTTTCATCACCGGAATCCAATATCTTCAAAATGCGTTTCGCTACGGACATAACGTCATGTTTGCTATTATCCACATGTAACCTAATTATTTCACCATCCTAATTAGTTGATATTCTATAACCTATTTGTCAAATCTTCATCCCTGCTCACCAATCACTGTAACCTGATTGTTTACAAAAAAAATTAAACTCCAAACACAATTATTAAAATTAATAAGTAATGAATAATTATTACAGGCAATTAAAATTTATTTGTCTCGGCTGATTTTTTGGCACCTGTATTGCTATAATTAATAGTTCTAGTTCAGACTGATTGAATTTACAGTTTTCGGTGGATTCGCTTCGCTTAATCCACCCTACAAACTTACGTTGGTAGCCGAAAATCGTAGAATCCACCAAAGCATCTGTCCCGCCTTACGTTGGTAGCCGCAAAGAAGGGGAAAAAAAGGAATATAATGGAAAAACTAAAGGTTAAAGAAATCACCCTTCTTATGGATGAAAATCTTTCTAATAGACCATCTGTTTTTGTAGAGGACAAGATTACAGATGCAATTGAAATCATGCTTAAAAACGATCTCGACCGCATTGCCGTGACAAGCAAAGATAAAATCCTTGGCATGATAAAGCTTGAAGATGCGCTTAAAGTCATTGGATTAGAAGACGACCTGAAAAAAAAGGCAGCAAAAATTATTATTAGACATGGACGTAAAATTATAATAGAGCAATAAGGCATTCTTCATTTGCCGGTTTACACTTTTTAATTTAAAAGAAGGGAGGGAATTAACTTTAAAGTGAACTGATAGATATTGAACATAATTATAAAATTAGAGGAAAAGGAGAAATATTATTATGAATTTCTTTAAACATTTGGGCAGTTTTATGATGATGGGCGCAAGAGCCCATGCAAAATGGGAGCTTGATGTTTCCAATACAATACTTGGTGACAAAAAACGGCTTATTATACTGGG
>JAJSZO010000004.1:0-10285 GCA_030262795.1 Deltaproteobacteria bacterium
TATTCAAATAGATATCTCTTTTGAACTTGCGTTAAGTGGATAGCCCCCTTCTTCAATTAAAACAACAAACGGCACTCAATTTATAATCAAAGTAGTAGCGGGAGAGCACCTTTTTGCGGCGTTGGTCAAAAATACCCATCTTCGAGGCAGGCTTTTAGTCTGGAGCATTTGCCGGATGCGCCGCTTTTTTTCTTCTGGAAGATTTTATCGCAATGTTTCAGCTTATTGAGCTGCACATCAAGGCTTTGTCCAACCGAACTGACCCGTGCATAGCCGACAAGTGCCATGTAACCTTTTTTTAAAGCCCCTCCTGAGCAAAAGCAATTTAGCGCTATGGGGTCGGAGGTCGGGGAGTATGGGTTATGATAAGAATTTCTTTAAAAATTGTCCTGTATACGATTCATTGATCTCTGCTATTTCTTCGGGGGTTCCGCATCCAATAATATTTCCGCCTTCATCGCCGCCCTCAGGACCAAGATCTATTAAGTAGTCGGCTGACTTGATAACCTCCATGTTATGTTCAATTACAACAACTGTATTGCCTGCATCTACTAGTCTGTTAAGCACATGAAGAAGTTTTTGTATATCATCAACATGAAGTCCGGTCGTAGGTTCGTCAAGTATGTATATTGTTTTTCCCGTACCTTTTTTGCTGAGTTCGCGTGCCAGCTTGACACGCTGGGCTTCTCCTCCTGACAAGGTGGTGGCGGGCTGGCCAAACCGAATGTAACCGATGCCGACATCAACAAGTGTTTGTAATTTTGACCGTATGTTGGTTATATTCTTAAAAAACTTAAGTGACTGATTTACAGTCATATCAAGAACATCTGCTATATTTTTGCCTTTGTACCTGACTTCAAGGGTTTCTCGGTTGTATCTTTTTCCATGGCAGACATCGCATGCAACATAAACATCCGGTAAAAAATGCATTTCTATCTTTATTATTCCATCACCCTTACACGCCTCACATCTTCCCCCTTTAACATTGAAGCTGAAACGGCCCGGCTTATAGCCCCGCATTCTTGCTTCAACTGTTCTTGAAAAAAGTTCTCTTATAAAAGTAAATACACCTGTGTAAGTTCCAAGATTGGAGCGGGGCGTTCTTCCGATTGGAGATTGATCAATATTAATTACTTTATCAATGTGTGCAAGTCCAACTACATCCTTGTGCTTTCCTGACGGTATCCTGCTGTGATATACCCGCTGGGCAAGAGAGCGGTAAAGTGTTGAAAGGACAAGGGTTGATTTTCCGGAGCCGGATACCCCTGTTATACAGATAAAGCAGCCAAGGGGGAATTCCGCATCAATATTCTTGAGATTGTTTTCAGAAGCTCCTTTGATTACTATCTTTTTTCCCTGAACTTTGCGCCTTTTTGCCGGAACTTCAATTTTTTTACGGCGGGAGAGATACTGGCCGGTCAATGAATTTTCATCATTCAGAAGTTCTTCCGGTGTTCCTGCAAATACTATCTGACCGCCGTTAATGCCGGCCCCAGGGCCCATATCTATTACATAATCAGCAGATAGTATTGTTTCTTCATCGTGCTCTACAACAAGAATAGTATTTCCCTGATCACGCATTTGCAGAAGTGTTTCAATAAGGCGCTGGTTATCCCTCTGATGAAGGCCGATACTTGGCTCATCCAGAACATACAGAACCCCTGTTAATTTTGATCCGATTTGCGTTGCAAGACGTATTCTCTGGCTTTCTCCGCCCGAAAGAGTGCATGCCGATCTGGCAAGGGTAAGATATGACAGACCAACATTGTCAAGAAATCCAAGTCGTTCAATAATTTCTTTTAGAATTCTTTTTGCAATGAGCTTTTTTTTGCCGGAAAGCTCCAGATTTTTTAAAAAATCATATGCTTCTCTTACAGTAAAAGTTGTTATCTCAGATATGGTAAGTCCACCGACTGTTACGGCCCTGCTCCCTTTATTCAGTTTTGTCCCCTGACATTCCTGACAGGGACGGAAACTCATATAGTGCTTAATTCCCTCTCTTGTCGAGTAAGAATCTGTTTCTAAGTAACGCTTTTCTAATTTTGGTATTATGCCTTCAAATGGTTTTCTGTAGTTAAAACGGCGATTGTTTCGTTCAAAATAAAATGATATCTCTTCATCTCCTGATCCATAAAGAAGAACATTTTTAAAATTATCCGGCAAATTTTTATAAGGCGTATAGATGTCAACGCCATAATGAATGGTCAAAGCATCTAAAAATTCAAAAAAATGAACTGAATTTCTGTTGGCCCACAAGACAACTGTGCCCTCTCTTAAAGATAGTTCGGGATTCGGAATTATCAGGTCGGGGTCAAATACATCAATTGAGCCAAGGCCATCACATTTCGGGCATGCGCCTTGAGGAGAATTAAAGGAAAAACTGGCAGGTGTAAATTCAGGGTAGCTTATGCCGCAAGTTATACAGGCCGCTTTTTCGCTGAAGAGAACGGGCTCTTCACCTGAAGCATCAACTATAGCTATGCCGTCTGACTGAGACATCGCCAGCTCTAAAGAATCTGCAAGCCTGTTTTTAATATTTTCTTTAACAATCAAGCGATCGACAATAACTTCAATAGTATGTTTTTTGTTCTTGTTTAGCTTGTCAATATTCTCTATTTCAAACGTTTTGCCGTTGACACGTATGCGAGCGAAACCATCTTTTTTAAGACGCTTTAAGAGTTTTTCATGGGTTCCTTTCTGTCCGGCAACAAGAGGGGATAAAATAATGATTTTGGCCCCCTCAGGCATTGACATGACTTTATCCACGATCTGGTCAAGCGTTTGCGAAGTAATGGGCTTTCCGCATTTATAACAGTGAGGCGTACCTGTTCTGGCAAAAAGAAGACGAAGATAATCATAAATTTCCGTTACTGTTCCAACAGTTGATCTTGGGTTATGACTCGCTGTTTTTTGTTCAATTGCAATGGCAGGCGAGAGACCCTCAATCAGATCGACGTCCGGTTTATCCATACGTTCCAAGAACTGACGTGCATAAGTAGAAAGAGATTCAACATACCTGCGTTGTCCTTCCGCATAAAGGATGTCAAAAGCAAGTGTTGATTTGCCTGAGCCCGATAACCCCGTTATAATAACTAATTTATTTCTAGGCAGTTCGACATCTATATTTTTCAGATTATGTTGTCTGGCGCCGTGTATTTTTATTTTTTCGGATTTCATAGTTAGTATATTTGCAACCGTTTACAGTTGTCGGTTTACAGTTCACAGTTTTTTCAATGAACTATGCAACGACTGAAGCATTTTAACCGGTAACCGTTAACTGTTACCGCTATTTTTATATGCCGCATGTTCAGCCGCCATATTTATTGCTGCTACAAGGCTGCCGGGATCTGCTTTCCCGGTTCCTGCGATATCATAAGCAGTCCCATGGTCAACAGAAGTTCTAATTATCGGCAGCCCGAGAGTTGTATTAACTCCATCGGTAAAGTGCAATATTTTAAATGGTATAAGCCCTTGATCGTGATACATGCAGACAACAGCATCATAACGTCCGTTTGCAGCGTGATAAAATACGGTGTCAGGAGGGAAAGGGCCGGAAACATCAAATCCTTTCTTTCTTGCTGAATCTATTGCCGGTGAAATAATTCTCTGTTCCTCATCTCCAAACATTTTTTCTTCCCCGGCATGAGGATTTAAACCTGCTACAGCAATCCGTGGTTTTTCAAAACCAAAACGATAATAAAGGGCGTGCCGTGTGAGTTGTATGGTTTTAACAATTCGTTCTTTTGAAAGTTCTGCTGAAACATTTTTTAATGGAATGTGAATGGTTACAAGAACCACGCGAAGTTTTCTGCCAGCCAGCATCATTGCAAAACTATCAGTTTTAGTGCGCTCTGCAAGGAGTTCTGTGTGACCGCTGAATTTGCTGCCTGCCTTCTGCATGGCTGCCTTATTTACAGGGCATGTAACAATGGCACTGATGCTTTCACTTATTGCCATATCTATTGCGGTTGTTATGTATTTTATCATTGCATTCCCTGTTTGAACTGTTGGTTCGCCCCAGGATATTTTGTCCTCATTAAGTTTGGATAAGCACAAAATATTAACCTGCCCGTATTTATATATGCCTGAAACAGGGGTTTTAATATTTTTTATTTTAAGAGCGCTTGATGTGCTTTTTTTTGCAAGTTCCAGCACTCCTGAATCTCCTATTACGAGAGGTTTGCAGATTTTATGAATTAAAGGGGACTCAAGAGCCTTGAGTATAATCTCAGGGCCGATACCAACAGGATCTCCCATAGTAATTCCAATAACAGGGCGATGATTATTCATTTATACGACCTCAATGTTTGGAAAAAATTATATCCCCCTTAATTTCCCTTCAAAGGGGGACTTTGAAGACTTTTTTAGAAAACTTTGGACTGTCGAGCTAAAGGTTTAATATTTTTTTTACCAGCAATAATGCTTCCTGTCTGGTATTTATTTGATTTGAGAGCCTTGCTTCTTCAACTTCGGATATAATTATTTTAAATAATGAAGAAGGAGGCAGCCCAAATTTATTAATTAAATCATTTCCTGTAATAAGAGCAGGATTTTTTTTTCTTGGTATAAAGTCTGAAAAATATTTGGAAATCATATTTTTCGCAAATTCTATAAATTCCTCTTTGTTTTTATCCCCTTTTCCTTTCATGTCTGCAATGCTGTGAAGCAAAAGATAAGGAGTATTGTCTCCACATTTTATAAAAAAACGGGTTGTACCTTTATTTGTCAGCGTACCTCTGCTCTTTGCAATAAAAAGATGCAACGGATCGACATGATTGCGGATAATGAAATCAATAAAATATTTTTCTTTGGTCGATAATTTTATTCTAAAGCTTATTTTTTTAGTTATTTCAGCGCCTTTTTTGCTATGTCCGTAGAAATGAACATTTCCCTCGCTATCAACCTTTTTTGCCAGTGGTTTGCCTGTATCATGAAACAGAATGGCGAATTTAAGGAGAGGTGCTGTCTTTTTATCTACCCTGTGAATGATTTTGTTATTAAAAATATTCTCAAGATGATAAAATGCTTTCATTGTGTGCTCAAAAACATCATATTGATGAAATCTGTTCTGAAGGCATCCTTTTAATTTGCCGAGTTCAGGAAAAATGGCAAATAAAAGGCCGGTATCAGCCATTTGAGAAATATAATGATGCGATTTGGACGTTTGCAGTATTCTTAAAAATTCCGATCTGATACGTTCGCCGGCAGAATTTTTTATAAACTTCGCATTTTTTTTTATTGCAGAGACTGTATTCGTATCAATTTCAAAATCCAGGGATGCGCCTATTCTGTAGGCCCTGATAAGACGGACAGGGTCTTTCTCAAAGGCTGTATCTGAAACCATGCGGATTTTTTTGTCTGCAATGTCCTTCATGCCGCCGGTACAATCAATAATTTTCTCCGATGACAACGCATAGGCCATGGCATTGATCGTAAAATCTCTTTTGAAAAGATCATCTTCAATAGTGTTTCCATTGGCCGAAGATATATCAAAAATTTTATTATCAGAAATTACCCGAATTATCTTTTGATCATTCTTTCCTAACTTAATAATGTGATCTGATTTTTTTACAGCTATTTTTTTTGCAAATTTTTCTGGATTTCCAAAAACAGCGATGTCATAATCAAAAGGAGTTCTTCCAAGAATTATGTCCCTTATTGAACCGCCGACAATATATGCTCCTTGAATTTTCGGTATAATTTTTAGATTTAATTCTCTCATTTTCATCAAAATATATTATTAATTTTTACGTAAACCCTGAACCCTGATTTTATAATGCATGATAAAAAAACAATAAAAGTCGCTGTCACAGGTGGCGCTGGTTCCGGTAAGACTTCTGTCTGTAATATTTTAAAAAAAATGGGCGCACAAGTAATTTTTTCCGATGTTATTGCAAAAAAAGTCGTTTCTCCGAATACTCCTGCTTATAACAATATAATTCTTTTTTTTGGAAAAGGTATCCTGGGAGAAAAAGGTTTTCTGAATCGTCAACTGCTGAGACGCATTATTGTAAATGACAATTTTGCGCGTAAAGCCTTGGAGAAGAGTGTACATCCTGAAATAATAAAGCTTATTAAGTTAAAAATGAATTGCGCGGAAAAAGATCTTGAACGGTTTGTTTTTGTAGAGATACCTCTTCTTTTTGAACTTTGCTTAGAAGATTTGTTCGATTTGGTCATAACTGTTAGCGCCGATTATGAATTGCGGATTGAAAGGTTGATGTGCCGGGATAAAGTTTCACGCTATGATGCAGAATCTCTTTTAAGCTTACAGATACCGGAAAAAGAAAAGATTAAACGGGCTAAGTTGGTTATAAAAAACAACAGTTCAATCAAGCAGTTAATAAAATCAGTTGAGATTTTATATAGTAACCTAAAAAAATACGAAAAAAATATTGAAAATGCTTGACAAACAAAAAATCGTAAGTTAACCTCCAACAAATTCAAGCGCAACACGTAACACGCCTGCCTGTTTGAGAGGATACCTTAAAATTCTTCTGAATTAAAAATCAAAAAATATAAAATAATCATATTCCTCCATAATAACCAACAGGATCCAGTCTGTTAATTACTGTATTAGCAAATAACCCCCATCCGAAATTAGCTTTTGCCGTTTCACTCATTTTGCTATCGCAAGATAAAACAAAGTGAGGCGTGCATGAGGTTCGCATTAAAGACTTAATGGATGATAAAGTTTGAGTTTTGTTTTAGGACAAAAGTGATTTCTGTACCCGCCAAGGCATGGGGGTATTAGAATAACAATTACCTGAGTTGAGCGTTTTTTTTTTGCAAAAAAATGTGCCGCAATTTTGATCTGATGCAGATCAAGTAAAAAATCACTAAGTAACGGAGTATATATTTAATGCACATAGTTGAATTAAAGGACAAGAAAATAAGTGAACTGACAGAAATGGCAAAAAAAATTAATATTGATGGTGCTGCCGGAATGCGAAAGCAGGATCTTATTTTTGCCCTTTTGCAGGCTCAGATTGAAAAGAATGGTTTAATATTCGGCGAAGGAACACTTGAGATATTGCCTGACGGATTTGGCTTCTTGAGAGCACCTAATTATAATTATCTTCCCGGCCCTGATGATATTTATGTTTCTCCGTCACAAATTCGTCGTTTCAATCTGCGGACAGGAGATACTGTGTCGGGGCAGATACGACGGCCAAAGGAGTCTGAACGGTATTTTGCTCTTTTGAAAGTTGAGGCTGTAAACTATGAAGATCCTGAAGTGTCCAGAGAGAAAATACTTTTTGATAACCTGACTCCGCTCTATCCTGACAGAAAAATAAACTTTGAAACTTCTCACGATAATTACTCTGCGAGAATAATGGATCTTATGATTCCTATTGGTTTTGGTCAGAGGGGACTGATCGTTTCACCTCCCAGGTCAGGAAAAACCATGCTTTTGCAGAATATTGCCAACAGTATTATCGCCAAGCATAAGAATATTATTCCTTTTATTCTTCTGATTGATGAACGCCCTGAAGAAGTTACGGATATGGCGCGGTCGGTTAATGCTGAAGTCATAAGCTCAACTTTTGATGAACCTTCCGAAAGACATGTTCAGGTTGCCGAAATGGTGATCGAAAAGGCAAAAAGGCTGGTGGAACATAAAAAGGATGTTATTATTCTGCTGGACAGCGTAACAAGACTTGCGCGTGCCTATAATTCCGTTATGCCGCCAAGCGGAAAAATTCTTTCCGGTGGAGTTGATTCAAATGCTCTCCAGCGGCCGAAACGTTTTTTTGGCGCGGCCAGAAATATTGAAGAAGGTGGAAGTCTTACTATTATAGCAACTGCTCTCGTTGATACAGGAAGCCGGATGGATGAAGTTATTTTTGAGGAATTCAAGGGTACGGGCAATATGGAAATTCAATTAGATAGAAGACTTGCTGATAAAAGATTATTCCCTGCGATTGATATAAAAAAATCAGGTACCCGCAAAGAAGAGTTGCTGCTGGATAAAGAGACTCTTAACCGTGTTTGGATATTAAGAAAACTCCTTTCCTCATTAAATCCTTCAGACAGTATGGAATTTTTACTTGATAAAATGAGTGGAACAAAGGATAATGAAAGTTTCTTGAATTCAATGAATTCATCATAAGGGTTCGGTAAAAAATAACTTGGTCATTTTTTCCAAACCATAAGGCATATAAGAAGGTATACAATGAAAGCTGAAATACATCCGAATTACTCTAATACTAATATTAAGTGTGCATGTGGAAATACGCTTGAAGTCGGTTCAACAAAATCAAATATACGAGTTGAAATTTGTTCAAAATGCCATCCATTTTTTACAGGCAAGCAGAAACTCATTGACACAGCCGGTAGAATTGAACGTTTCCGCAGAAAATATGCAAATTTTCAAAAGTAGGGGCACGATGCATCGTGCCATTTGTATGGGCATGCCATTTCATTCGTAGGGGCACGATGCATCGTGCCATTCATAGCGACACGCCATTCGTAGGGGCACGATGCATCGTGCCCCTACAAATTTACAGGTAAGTATTATTTATGTTTGAAAAGTTGAAAGGTGTTGAAAAACGCTTTTTAGAGATAGAGGAGCTGCTGGGTAATCCCGAGATTATTCAGGATCGGAATTTATACCAGAAATATATTCAGGAACATGCCGAACTTAACAAGATTGTATCGGGTTACAGAAATTACAAACAGATACTGATAGAACTTGAGGACAGCAACGAATTGCTGAAGGATGCCGACCCTGAAATAAAGAACTTAGCTCGTGAAGAAGTTAACACGTTAAGCGTTAAAAAGGAGAAGCAGGAAAACGAGCTTAGAGAGTTGCTTATACCTGAAGATCCTCTTGATAAAAAGAATGTATTAATTGAAATAAGAGCCGGGACAGGTGGGGAGGAAGCAAGCTTGTTCGCAAATGATCTGTTCAGAATGTACAGCAGATATGCTGAAAACAGATCCTGGAAAATTGAGGTAATGAATCATCACACAACAGGCATGGGTGGTTTAAAAGAAATTGTGGTGATGATCCACGGTAAGGGAGCATATAACCGCTTTAAATATGAAAGCGGTACTCATCGTGTTCAGCGTGTTCCGGCAACTGAAACTCAGGGAAGAATACATACCTCTGCAGTTACAGTGGCTGTTTTGCCTGAAGCGGAAGACGTTGAAGCCCATATTGATCCGGGTGAAATTAAAATTGATATATATCGTTCAAGCGGACCGGGAGGACAGTCTGTAAATACTACAGATTCAGCCGTGCGAATTACTCATCTGCCGACAGGCCTTGTTGTTACGTGCCAGGATGAAAAGTCACAACTGAAAAATAAAAACAGGGCGATGAAGGTTTTGCGTGCCCGTCTTCTTGACAGCAAACTCAGAGAACAACATGAGCAAAGGTCGGAAGAACGGAAAAGCCAGATAGGAAGCGGAGATAGAAGTGAAAGAATAAGGACATATAACTTTCCTCAAGGCAGGGTTACAGACCATAGAATCGGACTTACCCTTTATAAACTGGAAAATATTATGCAGGGAAATATAGACGATATAATAGATCAGCTTACAACATATTATCAAGCCCAGGCATTACAGAATGCAGAATCATCCAACATCCAAACTTTCTGAATGGACAATAAGTAAACTCCTCATATGGACTACTTCGTATTTTAAATCCCACAATATTGACAGCCCTAGATCAACGTCTGAAATACTTCTGGCACATACACTAAGCTTAAAAAGAATAGATTTGTATTTGCGCTATGATCAGCCGCTTACCGGCGATGAGCTTTTGCTGTTCAAAACATATATAAAAAGAAGGATTAACAGGGAGCCGGTCGCATATATCGTTGGTGCCAGGGAATTTTGGTCCATGAAGCTTGCTGTGACAAAGGATGTACTGATTCCACGCCCTGAGACAGAATGCCTTGTTGAGTCAGCACTTTCATTTTCGGAATCGGGTTCTTGGCCAAACCGCATTTTAGAGCTTGGTACAGGTTCAGGAGCAATAATATTGGCACTTGCATCTGAAAAACCGGGGTATATTTATTTTGCATCTGATAGTTCAGTTGAAGCTGTTAACCTGGCATTTATGAATGCAAAGTTTCATCATCTTGATGGAAAAATAAATTTTTTTGCAGGGGATTGGCTTAAGCCGGTAAAAAATACCGGGCAGCTATTTGACATGATTATCTCCAACCCTCCTTATATCAGGACGCTGTCTATGTCTGAACTTCAACCCGAGATATACAAATATGAGCCACTTACAGCTCTTGACGGAGGTAAAGACGGCCTGGACTCAATT
>JAJSZO010000004.1:10385-14565 GCA_030262795.1 Deltaproteobacteria bacterium
TCCAACCCTCCTTATATCAGGACGCTGTCTATGTCTGAACTTCAACCCGAGATATACAAATATGAGCCACTTACAGCTCTTGACGGAGGTAAAGACGGCCTGGACTCAATTAAAAAAATTATCTTTGAGGCTCATGCCTTCCTTGTACAAAAGGGAATACTTTTGCTGGAGACAGGTCATGATCAAAAAGATCAGATCAAAAAGATCATAGATGATTGTGGAAATTATGAAGATGTCGTTTTTAAAAAAGACTACAGTGGTTACTACAGAATAGTTTGTATGAGGAAAAAATAAAAAACTATTGCAGCGCATTATAATATTTGTTAGTTAAAACAGGTTAGGACTGTGGATGTTTACAGTTGTCGGTTTACAGTTCACAGTTTGATCAACCGTTAACTGTTAACCGTGAACGATTAGTCGCACGTCTTTGGACCTTTTTCCCGGTGCTCTGCATGGCGGAGTCGGAAATTGGGATGATGAAGGCGAAAGAATAACCATTTAAGAAAGGAAAAACTATGTCTTATATTACAATGAAGGAACTCCTTGAGGCGGGAGTACATTTCGGTCATCAGACAAAACGCTGGAATCCCAAGATGAAACCTTATATCTTTGGAGCAAGGAACGGTATCTATATCATTGATCTCCAGAAAACCGTTCGTCTGTTTAAAAATGTATATGACTTTGTGGTCAACCTGGTTGAGGATGGCAAGTCCGTCCTTTTTGTCGGAACCAAAAAGCAGGCGCGTGAATCTATTTATGAAGAAGCCAATAGATGCGAAATGTTCTATGTCCATAACAGATGGCTTGGCGGAATGCTTACAAACTTTCAGACAATAAAACAAAGCATTGACCGTCTTAATTATCTCAATGATATAATTAATGACGAATCAATTAACCTTTTTCCCAAAAAAGAGAGATTGAAACTTCTAAAATCCAGGGTAAAACTTGACGATACTCTCGGCGGAATCCGTTCCATGAATAAGCTTCCCGGTGCTATATTTATTGTTGATCCCAAAAACGAGACAATTGCAGTTCGTGAGGGAAGACGGTTGAATATTCCAATTATTGCTATTGTTGATACCAATTGTAATCCGGAAGAAATAGATTATGTTATACCGGGTAATGATGATGCTATTCGGGCTATAAGACTGATTACATCCAGAATTGCTGATGCTTGTATTGATGGGAAACAGCGTTTGCTTGAGAAACAGCAGGCTGAGGCCGACAAGGAGATAGAAGAAGAAGCTGAAGTGTTGCCTGGTGATTCAGAGTTAACACCCGGTGAAAGAAAGGTTGTTGCAGACGGTTCCGATGGACCTGTTGTCGAGATAATCAGAAAAACAAGCCCCCCGGCTTCTTCAGAAACCATAGATGATAAAACTACTGAAGCAAAAAATACAGGAGAATAATAATGGCGACAATAAGTGCTGCAATGGTTAAACAACTTCGTGAAAAGACCGGAGTCGGAATAATGGATTGTAAAGAAGCGCTTTCACAGAGTGATGGCGATATAGATAAAGCAGTCGATTTTTTAAGAACAAAAGGGTTGGCAACGGCACAAAAAAGGGCCGGAAGGGCAATGAGCGAAGGATTAATCCAACCATATATCCATATGGGCGGCAAGCTGGGTGTGCTGCTTGAGATAAACTGCGAAACTGACTTTGTTGCAAAAAATGATGAGTTTAAAGAATTTGCAAAAAATATTGCTATGCATATCGCAGCAACAGATCCTGTTGGAATCGCATCCGATGATGTGCCTGATGACATAATAAATAAAGAAAAAGAAATATATCGCATCCAGGCCATTGAAATGGGAAAACCGGAAAATGTGACAGAAAAAATAGTTGAGGGAAAACTTAACAGGTTTTATAAGGATAGCTGCCTGTTGAATCAGGCATATGTGCGTAATCCTGATATGTCTGTATCGGATATTGTAAATGATATGATTGCAAAGATGGGCGAAAATATAACAATTAAACGTTTTGTAAGATTTCAGATAGAGGATTCTTAAACCTTGACACTACCTCGATACAATAGAGTTCTGTTAAAATTAAGCGGTGAGGCTCTAATGGGCGATCAGAGCTTTGGTATCAGCCCTGAAATAATAAATTATGTGGCTGAAGAGATCCGTTCGATATTTGATCTCGGGGTTCAGATAGCCATCGTTGTAGGCGGTGGTAATATTTTCAGAGGGCTTGCGGCAAGCTCATTTGGTATGGATCGAACTTCTGCTGACCATATGGGTATGCTGGCAACGGTAATCAATAGCCTTGCATTACAGGACGCACTTGAAAAAAAAGGTATTCAGACGCGCACTCAGTCTGCGATATCAATGCATGAGGTGGCTGAACCTTACATTCTTCGCAAGGCTATTCGTCATCTTGAAAAAGGACGTGTAGTTATTTTTGCGGCAGGCACTGGAAATCCCTATTTTACTACAGATACCGCTGCAGTTTTAAGAGGTCAGGAGATTCATGCCGAGATTTTGTTGAAAGCCACCAGAGTTGCCGGCTTGTATGATTCAGATCCTCTTATCAATAAAGATGCCGGGTTTATTAAAAAAATTACTTATATAGAAGTTTTGGAAAGACAGCTCAAAGTCATGGATATGACAGCGATCTCTCTCGCTATGGAGAACCAGCTTCCTCTTGTAATTTTTGATGTTAAAACCAGGGGAAATCTCAGAAAAATAATATGTGGAGAGGAAATCGGAACCAGAATAAACAATTGACAGCTCGCTAAGGTAAAAAATTCACCACGGAACAACACGGAATTTCACTGAAAAAGACCCCTCTTTTTGTCATTTCGACCGAAGGGAGAAATCTTTAAACTTACGTATGTTCAGTGCCATAAAAAAGTCCAATTAACCAATTATCTCAAAACAACTTGCTTGAAAGTTGGTTTTATTGATAATTCAGTGTAATTCCGTGAAAATCTGTGGTTAAATATTATCGAAAAGGTGAAATATATGCTGGAATCCATATATAAAGAAACAAAAGAAAATATGGCTAAATCAATTGCTGTCCTTAAAAAAGAGTTAAATAAAGTCAGGACCGGTCGTGCTTCTCTTTCTTTGCTTGATGGAATATTTGTTGATTATTACGGCACCCGGACTCCTATTAACCAGATGGCCTCACTCTCAATCCCGGAAAGCCGCCTTATTATAATACAGCCCTGGGATGTTACCGTAATAAAGGAAATTGAAAAGGCGATATTAAAATCCGATTTGGGCATTACTCCTTCGAACGATGGTAAGATTATTCGCATATCCATTCCACCGCTTACGGAAGGAAGACGCAAGGAACTTGCAAAAATCGTACGAAAAATTTGTGAAGACTATAAGGTGGCGATACGCAATATCAGACGTGATTCAAACGAACTGATCAAAGGTTTGAAAAAGGATGGTGATATTTCGGAAGATGATGCGTTCAAAGCACAGGATAATATCCAGAAGATAACTGATGAACAAATCAAGCATATAAATGACAACATCTTTAAAGAAAAAGAGAAGGAAATCCTTGAATTCTAATGAATTTTCTTTTGTTAATACAGATAGTCTCCCCTGTCATATCGCCATCATTATGGATGGTAATGGCCGTTGGGCAAAAAAGCGTATTTTAAATCGCATCGAAGGACATAAAAAAGGGGCTGATGTTGTTCGGGTTATTGTTAGAACCTGTCGTGAAATAGGTATTCCCATCCTGACCTTATATGCTTTTTCCACTGAGAACTGGCAGAGGCCAAAGATCGAAATCGCCGCTCTCATGAGCCTCCTGAAAAATTTCCTTGAGTCAGAGCAGAAAGAGATGATTGATAATAATATCCGTCTCAATGCCATTGGACAGATAGAAAAGCTGCCGGAAAATGTCCGACAGATCCTGCATAAGACAATGACTCTAACAAAAAAAAATACCGGCTTGATGCTTAATCTTGCTTTGAGCTATGGGGGCCGCGCCGAGATAGTCAGGATGGTCAGGGAAATAGCAATAAAAACAAAAGAAGGCAAGATTGATCCTGATTTAATAACGCCTGAACTTGTATCTGATTTTCTTTACACAAAAGCAATGCCCGATCCGGATCTGCTTATAAGAACCAGCGGTGAAATGCGCATAAGTAATTTTCTTCTCTGGCAAATTGCGTACACGGAGATTTTCGTTACAAAAACCTTATGGCCGGACTT
>JAJSZO010000004.1:14665-17536 GCA_030262795.1 Deltaproteobacteria bacterium
TGTTTGCCGCTCCTGTAGCATATTTTTTTAAGGAATATTTATTCTGTTAATTATTAACTATCTAGTGTCCGAACGAAAACTAGATAGTTTTTCCAAGTTCAAGGAAGGCTAAAATTTTAACCACAGGAATACGTTGAGTATTTTGAGGATTAAAATTTAAGTCTGACGCAGAAATTGGGAAAAATAGCAATTTTCGTTCAGGCACTATCTATGAAGAATCTTTCGATACTCGGGTCTACCGGATCCATAGGATGTAATACTCTTAAGATTGTAGAAATGTTTCGTGACCGGTTTGAGATCAAAGCTCTTGCTGCGGCTAATAATGTTGAATTACTCGCCAAACAGATTGAAACATTTCATCCTGAGATAGCTGTGGTTTTTGATGAAAACAGAGCTTTAGAATTGAAGGATATGCTTCCGGCAGGAGCAGGTGTCGAAATATTGTATGGAGAAGATGGTTACAGGGCGGCAGCTACTTATGATTCTGTCGAAATGGTTGTAACCGCGATAGTAGGTGCTGCCGGATTGATGCCTGCACTGGCGGCAATTGAAGCTGGAAAAAACATTGCGCTGGCCAACAAGGAAACCCTTGTGATGGCTGGTGAAATCGTTATGAAAAAAGCAGCGGAAAAAGGTATAAGCATACTTCCCATAGATAGCGAGCATAGCGCTGTATTCCAATGCATAGCAGGCCAACGCAGGGAAGATATGGATAAAATACTACTGACAGCTTCAGGCGGTCCATTCTTGAACAAGCCAGCAAATAAATTCGTTTCAATAAAACCGGAGGAGGCTCTGAATCATCCTACATGGCAGATGGGCAAAAAGATCAGCATAGATTCAGCTACTCTTATGAACAAGGGGCTTGAAGTAATTGAGGCAAAATATCTTTTCGGAGTATCACACAATATGATTAAGGTTGTAATTCATCCGCAAAGTGTGATTCACTCAATGGTTGCCTATAGAGACGGGGCGGTTATCGCTCAACTCGGCATACCGGATATGAAGGGGGCCATAGCATATGCCATGTCCTGGCCGGAACGACTTCCGCTTAAGCAACCGATTCCGGATTTTGCAAATATCGCCGCACTTACCTTTCAGCAGCCCGACTTGAAAAAATTTCCTTGTCTCGCTCTGGCTTTTAAAGCCTGTGAAACAGGCGGAACAATGCCTGCGGTTTTAAATGCATCAAATGAAGTGGCCGTTGAAGCCTTTCTGAATAAACAAATTTCATTTACCGGCATTCCGAAATTAATAAAAAATACAATAGAAAAGCATTCATCTGTCAAAGATCCATCATTATCCGATATCCTTGAAGCTGATAAGTGGGCAAGAGAGACAGTTAAAGAACAGCAAATCAAATTTTGAAGAATAACATGCCTCCCACAAAAGTGTGTCAGTATCAGGCAGAAAGGAAAAATATGAGGAATTTCAACATACAATCTGTTGGGAATCAGGCAGTAATAACAGTTGATCTTTCATTTATAAATATCGAATCGTTAAATCAATTATTCGAACGACTGCGAACCGAACAACTGATTCAGAAAGCGGATTTCAGCGATGAAATCACCGAAATCGGAACAGAAATCAAACAAAGCTGGTGGAAAAAAAATCGGGAACAGTATTTAAAAGGTATAATCAATGCGAATTGTGATTGATACCAACATGATCTTTTCCTTATTGTTGGGAAAAAATGTGGGAATGCGTGACACTTTTTTTGAGCCGAAATATTAAGGAACCAATTTAAAAAATTTTTCAGGAACTATTGTAATTATGACTACAACTATATTTGCATTGATAATAGTATTAGGAGTACTTGTATCATTTCATGAATTTGGTCATTTCCTTGTTGCCAGATTATTTGGAGTAGGAGTAAAAAAATTTTCCATAGGGTTTGGCCCAAGGATATTCGGAAAAAAGATAGGCAATACCGATTATTGCGTTTCGGCAATACCGCTTGGAGGCTTTGTAAAAATGGTAGGTGAGAATCCTGGCGAAGAAATTGAGCCTGCTGATATGTCTATTTCTTTTACCCACAAGCATGTCTTCAAACGGATTTTAATTGTTGCTGCCGGTCCTTTATTTAATCTTCTCCTCGCAATAATAATTTTTTTTGGAATATTCTTGATTCATGGAACTTTTGTTGTAGAAACTTTCATAGGCGATGTTAAAGAGAATAGTCCGGCTTCTATAGGAGGGTTGAAAAAAGGCGATAAAATACTATCCATTAATGGAATTCCCGTTGAAAGCTGGGAAAACATGGCAAAAATTATTTCTGAAAGCAATGGGAAAGAGATTGAATTATATATTAGCAGGAATGAGTCTGTTACTTCATTAAAAATTAAACCTGAACCAATAAACTCCAAAAACATTTTTGGCGAGGATTTTCAGCGTTATGTTATTGGTATTACATCTTCAGGAGATAGTTTTTCAAAGGAATTAAATTGTTTCCAGGCATTTTCAGAGAGCATAATACAAACTTATAACATTTCAAAGTTAACCATAGTTGGTATTGTAAAACTGATTCAGGGAGTTATCTCGACAAAAACTCTGGGTGGTCCGCTTATGATTGCACAGATGGCAGGCCAACAGGCCGAAGAGGGAGCATCAAGCCTGTTATTTTTTATGGCGCTGCTCAGTATTAATCTTGCCATAATCAATTTTCTGCCCATACCTGTTCTGGATGGCGGTCATCTGATTTTCTTTTTTATTGAAGCGGCAACAGGGCGTCCTGTTAATGTTAAATTTCGTGAAATTGCCCAGCAGGCAGGCATTTTTGTGCTGGTTACGCTCATGATTTATGTATTTTATAATGATATTACCCGAATGTTTTTTAGTTAATGTCCAACCCTGAACCCTAAACCCTGAACC
>JAJSZO010000004.1:17636-28161 GCA_030262795.1 Deltaproteobacteria bacterium
AACCCTGAACCCTAAACCCTGAACCTTTGAACCCTAATGCCTCATAGACTGGAAATAACATTAAAATCCGATTTGTTTGATGCCGAAGGCAAGGGTATTCAACAAAAGGCAATGCATTACTTTGGAATTGACCTTTCACAAGTAAGGACAATTCATGTAATTACTATTGATGCCGATCTGTCGGATGATCAATTGAAAAAAATACAAACAGAGGTTTTTACAAATCCTGTAACGCAAATTTCTTCTTTTAAGCCTTTGCCGGTTGAATTTGACCGGACTATCTGGGTCGGCTACAGGCCCGGAGTCAAGGACAACCCGGGCAGTACTGCTGTTGAGGCAATGGAAGATATTCTAAGAATAAAGTTCGGTCCAAATGAAGCTGCATATACATCAAAACGTTTTTGTCTGAAAGGGAAAAAGCTTACTGCTGAAGACATGGACAAAATTGCCGGCGAGCTTCTCGCAAACAATATCATCCAGCAGTGGAAGATTTTTTCAAAACATGACTGGAATTCCGAGACAGGCATCGGCTTTATCATTCCAAAAGTTATGCTTGACCATATACCTGCTGTTATTTCTCTTCCAATAGACAGTGATTCAACTCTTAAACAAATCAGCGATGAACGAAATCTGGCTTTAAACCCCAATGATATTCCAACCATAAGAAACTATTTTTCAGACAAAAATGTTCTGGCAGCACGTGCAAAAGTTGGACTATCAGACCCGACTGACATTGAACTTGAATATATTTCTCAGGCGAGAAGCGACCATTGCAATCATAATACCTTCCAGGGACTGTTCCGTTATCATGATCTTGCAACAGATAACGTAGAAGTCATGGATGATCTTTTTAAAACTTGCATTAAAACTCCTACGTTGATGTTAAAAGAGAAAAAAACCTGGGTTGTATCTGTTCTGTGGGATAATGCAGGTGTGGGGCGTTTTGACAGGAATCATTATTATGTTATTACCGGAGAAACGCACAATTCGCCGTCCAATATGGAAGCATATGGCGGAGCTATAACCGGCATAGTAGGAATATACCGTGATCCACTCGGTACCGGCAAAGGGTCAAAGCTGATTATGGGCAGCTACGGCTATTGTGTGGGGCACAGGGATTATAACGGAGATCTTAAACCGCATCTGCACCCAAAACGACTTTTAGATGGTGTTATAGAAGGAGTAAGAGATGGCGGCAACAAAAGTGGGATACCAACGCCTTTTGGTCAGGTCTTTTTCCATCATGGATACATGGGCAAATGCCTGGTTTTTGTAACAGCGCTCGGCATCATGCCTGCCATGGTGAAAGATGAACCATCGGAGCAGAAAGATATTTCTCCCGGCGATCTGGTCATCATGTGCGGCGGAAGGGTCGGCAAAGATGGAATTCATGGCGTAACAGCAGCATCAGAAACTTTTTCCGAACATACTCCTGCCGGCCATGTCCAGATCGGTGATCCGTACACCCAGAAAAAAATGCATGATTTCATCTTAGAGGCACGTGATGAAGGGCTTATAGCATTTATTACCGATAACGGAGGAGGAGGTCTTTCATCATCAGTAGGCGAATCAGCGCTGTTTTCAAATGGATGTGATGTTCAGCTTGAAAAGGTTCCCTTGAAATATCAAGGACTTGATCAGTGGGAGATATGGATTTCCGAATCCCAGGAACGCATGACCCTTGCTGTAACACAGAATAATCTGAAACGTTTCCTTGAGCTTTCAGAAAAGCATGCTGTCGAAAGCACAGTTATCGGCGGTTTTACTGATACCGGCAAGCTCCATATTACATACAATGGCAGGACTTGCGCTTATATTGATCTTGATTTGCTTACTGCTGGTTTTCCGCAGTGGGAATTTGATGCGCATTGGCAGCCGCCGGATAAGCGAGGGTTGTTTGAGCCGGTTTTAAAGGAACCGGTTGATTACGAAACTTTACTGAAAGATATTCTTGCGCGATCCAATATATGCTCCAAAGAATGGATTACCAGGCAGTATGATCATGAAGTCCAGGGCACAAGCGTAATAAAACCTCTAATCGGCGTCGGTCGGGATGTGAACAGTGATGCAGTTGTATTAAGGCCAGTGCTTGATTCCAACAAAGGTCTTGCCTTTGCCCAGGCTCTGCTGCCCACTTATTCACTTATTGATGCATATCATATGACAAGCTGTACCATTGACGAAGCCGTGCGCAGGCTTATAGCTGTCGGAGCAAATTTTGAACACATAGGCGGTGTGGATAATTTTTGCTGGCCTGATATTCAATATAATTCAAAAGACAATCCTGACGGCAAATTCAAGGCCGCACAGCTTGTCCGTTCATGCCGTGCTCTTCGGGATATTTGCCTGGCATATGAAATTCCACTTCTTTCAGGCAAAGACAGCATGTATGTTGATGGTTATCTTCCGGGCCGTTATGGTGAAAAACATAAAGTTTCCGCACTTGAGACTCTCCAGTTTTCAGCAACGTCTGTCATAGATAATATAAATAGATGTATTACAATGGACAGTAAGATGCCCGGGGATCTGGTTTATGTTCTTGGTACCACGAGAAACGAGTTGGGGGGAACTGAGTACTACGAACATTTTGGATATATTGGTTTTAATGTTCCCAGGGTTATGCCCGATCAGTTTGTGCCGGTTTACAAAAGGCTTGGCCATGCCATTGACAGAGAAATTGTGGCATCCGCACATGGTATATACCGTGGCGGTCTTGGAGTACATCTTGCTTTGACCGCAATGGGCGGCAACCTTGGTATGGAAGTTGATCTTGCCCATGTGGTTGCAGACGATGTTGATCGTAATGACACAATATTGTTTTCTGAATCCGCTGGACGATTTATTTTAACCATTGATCCACGGCATAAGGAAATTTTTGAAGATATTTTTAAAGGACTTCCATATGCCTGCATAGGAAAAACAACCAAAGAAACCGATTGTATTATAAAAGGTATTGACGGCAGAGTTATTATTTCAGTTCCTGTGAATGATCTTAAAGCCGCATGGAAAAAGCCATTCAAAGACCTTTGTTGAGATGAAGCCAAGAAAAAAGCTGAGCTACGCAAAGCATATGATAGGCAAAGTTACTTCGTCCACGTTCCTTAGGTATAAATAAAAAGTAGAGGATTATACAAAAGGCTATGTCAATACGTGAGGATTTTGAAAAACGTGAAAGGACATTTATTTCTTCATTCGGTTGTCTTAGTTCGGAATCAAGGGGCCGAATAAGAGAGGAAGTGCCTTGTCCCATCCGCACTGCTTTTCAGAGAGATAGGGATCGCATAGTTTATTCCAATGCTTTCAGGCGGTTAAAACATAAAACCCAGGTTTTTTTATCTCCTCTGGGCGATCATTATCGAACACGACTGACCCACACTCTTGAAGTGTCGGAAATAGCAAGAACAATCGCCAGGGCAATGCGTTTAAACGAAGATTTGGTTGAAGCCATTGCTCTTGGCCATGATCTTGGACATACACCATTTGGTCATGGCGGAGAAACAGCGCTCAAAGAAATATATTCAGAGAGCTTTTCGCATAATGAGCAGAGCCTGCGTGTTGTGGATATTTTATGCAATAACGGGAAGGGACTTAATCTTACTTACGAGGTGCGTGATGGAATTTTGAAACATTCAAAAGGATTTGGGAATATTATGCCGAGTGATCCATCAGAGCAGGCATATACCATTGAGGGCAGAGTACTGCGCGTTGCCGATATAATTGCATACCTGAACCACGATCTTGATGATGCGATCAGGAGTGGTGTTATAAGTTCCGTTCAGGTGCCTGAATCCTGCCTGAAGATAATTGGGCATTCGCATTCAGAGCGAGCCAGAACAATGATTGCAGATGTTGTTTCGTCCAGTGAAGTTATAGATGATGAATTTTGCTTGCGCATCAGCAATAAAGTATATTCCGCAATGAAGACTTTAAGAGAGTTTCTTTATGAAAATGTATATCGTTCGCCTCAAGTACACAAAGAGTTTGTCAAGGCAAAGAAAATTCTTTCCGATCTATATTCCTTTTTTTTAAATAATGAAGATGATCTTCAAAGAGAACTCGAAAATATGGAAATGGCAGCTTGTATGAATAACAGCCAATCCGGAGAAAGAGTTGTTTGTGATTTAATTGCCAGCATAACAGACAGATATGCTCTTGATCTTTATGAGAAAATATTTTTTCCTTCTCCACTCGTTTAAACCGGATGCCTTTAAATCTTGAACAAATTAGATCAAATCAAAATAAGGGTTCGGTAAAAAATAGCTTGATAGAATTTGCGCCCAAATTTGCCGTAGATTTAATTGATCTTTATTCGCAAAACCGCAGGAATAGCGAGCTATTTCGAGGACTTTTGCGGATAAAGATCAATTAAAGATATGGTGAAGTTGGGATGCAAAAATGTCAAATTATTTTTTATCGAACCCTAAGTATTCGCCTTTTTTAAAAAGGCTGGAAACAATATGGGTGGATATGGGGCAAAAATATCAGGAAGCCGCTGATTATTATGGTTTTTTCTGTAATGGATGTGAGGATAATTGTTGTTATACCCGTTTTTATCATCATACACTTTTGGAATATCTTTTTATAATGAAAGGATACAGTGCCCTTGAATATGAAATGCAGAATCAGGCAACAGCGCGGGCGCTGGAAGTATGCGCTGAAACCCTGGAGTATGACAAAACAGGAAAACCCGTACGATTGTTATGCCCGCTAAATTTTGACGGTTTGTGCATATTATATGAATACCGTCCTATGATATGCAGGCTGCATGGTATTCCGCATCAGCTTCAAAAACCCGGTCAGGATATAATGTATAGCCCTGGCTGTGAGGCCTTTGTAAAACAGTGTGATGGAAAAAAATATATTAAATTTGACAGAACATTTTTTTATATTGAAATGGCTAAACTTGAAAGAAAGTTAAGAGAAGCGCTCGGTTTTACTCAAAAATTTAAAATGACTGTGGCACAGATGTTGATCAAAACAATATCAGATAGAGGCTGACAAGAAGCAAACAACCGACAACCTGAGTAGTTATAGCCCAATTTACAGGACTTGATACTGTTCTTGCACTGCATTTCCTGCAATTTTAGTTATTTTCTCCGTTTATCTGCTATTTTAAAAAAATTCTGATATCAGGCCATATGAACAATGCTATAGTGTCCGAACGAAAAGCTATTAAATCAATTTGTTGGGTTTTGCCCTGACAAATTAAATTCTTCCACGTTCCTAACCGGTTATTTTTGTTTAAAAAGTCTTGAATCAAATGAAAACATCTCAACATTTGTCAGATCTACAAATTTTATGTCTGGATGCAATGGATTTATAAGAGCATTAACTTCCTTTTCAACGACTGCTGATGGAATATCAAGTAGCAATGATGATTTTGATTTTATCCAATTGGTACCAATATTTGCTAACTGCTCAGGAGCAGGATAGTCACGCCAGTTTGATGGCAACTGGCTTTCATTGATTGACTCCCACTCAATATTTTCCTGAATATTGATTTCAACAATGCTCAAATTTTCAGGTGCAAGTGCCATAGGTACGTGCACTAAAAATTCAAGAGCAGCAAGAGACCTGCTACCTGAAGTGTAAACTACTGGATAGCCGGTATGGTTCCAGCGTCCACCATAAATTCTGGCCCCCATACCAGTTATGTCGTTGATGTGTTCGGATGTGCTTATTCGAAAGAGTTTTATCACGAATAAACTCCAAATTCTATACGACCTAATTCTTCTAATACTAACTCTGTACCAAAACGTGAACCCAGCATGGTAAAAGGCGTGTTGCCAGAGAGGACTTTATGTGGGGTGTTTAACCACAATAATAATTTTCTTTTTTCTTGAAAAACTTCAGTGCCTTTGGCTAAAACTTCTGCGATATGAAGAACTTGCTCGGAGACTGTCGGGTTAAAATGCTGGTGCGATGTATACCTTTGGAGGGTTCTCTCTGTTACTGGCAATAAAGCAGCTACCTGCTTCCATGACAAGGAAAGATAATTTGCCAAATGTGACACAGCATTTTTGGTGATTCCAATACTGCCAAGCTCGACTAAATCCATTTTGCTTTCGAGTTTTTTGCCAAGAATCTTCTCACCGCCTAAAATTTTACCGACTTGTGCTAATTGCATAATTACACCTCATTGTTGACATTTGTCAAAAATATATCGCCAAATATCAACAATGTCAACATCGAACGTCGAATAATGATGTCGCTTCGCTATTTAAATTATTTTAAAATCGAAAGAAAAAAATTGGGGTCAAACCTTATTATAATAAAGGGCTTGGGGCTTGCCTTGACTTCCATAATTGGAAATAGTAATCTCACCTTTAAAACGTGTGCCGTGCCCGGCACACAACAAGGCGGAACCAGACGGGAAGAAACTCATTTAAAAAAACCGTAAACCTAACAACCTGAGCAGTTACGAGTTATGAAAAATTTAGATATAGATGACCTTGATAAAATAGCCGGTATAAGGCTTGAAAATAATGATACTTTTTCATTTCAATGTCACTCGGGGCTTTCTTGTTTCAATAAGTGCTGCCGAAATCTCAATCTTTTTTTATATCCATACGATGTCATAAGATTAAAGAATGGACTTGGAATCAGTTCGGATAAATTTATTGACAAACATGTTGATATTGTTATGCGTGATTCCGGTTTTTTCCCTGAAGTATTACTTCGCATGTCACATGATGAAGAAAGAACATGCCCTTTTTTAAGTAAATCGGGCTGCCTGGTTTATTTTGACCGCCCGGATGCTTGTCGTACATTCCCTATAGAACAGGGTATTGTTTATGATGCCGGGACAAAAAAAACAAGTCTCGTTCATTTTTTCAGACCTCCTGACTTTTGCCTTGGGCAGTACGAAAACAAACAGTGGACGACAGAATCATGGGCAAATGACCAGGATGCAGTAATATATAACAAAATGACTGTCAAATGGTCCGGGTTAAAGAGTTTGTTTCAGGTTGATCCATGGGGCAGGGAAGGCCCGGCCGGTCATAAGGCGAAGATGGCTTTCATGGCAATATATAACATAGACCTTTTTAGCGATTTTTTATTTAAAAGCAGTTTTTTGAAAAGATACAAGATAAAATATGAAATTTTAAAAAAAGTAAAAAAAGATGATGTGGAATTGATGAAGCTTGGTTTTGAATGGGTAAAATATTTTCTCTGGGGTATTAAAACTAAATCCATAAGAAAAAGGTAACATTATATAGACTTTCAGATAATTAATTTCACAAGGCCAGAAGGAGGAAGGCGTATTAGTTATACGTTGACGACTGATAACACAGTGAAATTATTTATCTGAAAGTCTATAAAACTCCTTTTGGCATTGGTTGAACTGTTTCTCCGCCAAGGGTATAACCTCCATCTATCTTAATTACACTTCCAGTCATAAACGGCGCATCCTTAACAACAAATAGCACGGCATTAACTACATCTTTAATAGTACCTGTTCGTCCAAGCAGTGTGTGATTAATCAGCGATTCCCGCTGTTCCTGATTTAACAGCTCCCACCCTCTTGTTTTTTCACCATGTCTTGTTTCAATAATTCCCAGCATGATTTCATTTACACGGACTTGAGGTGCCCCGATACGTGCCCATGTTTCTGTAAGGATGGATATTCCCCGGTTTGCCGCTGCATAAGCATCATTAAAAATAAGGCTTGCAGGTCCTGATCTGCCGGTGATGCCGGCAATAGAGGAAAGGTTTATTACCACGCCATTTTCTGATGCCTTGAGATATGGGAGAGCTGAATCAAAAACCCA
Source organism: Deltaproteobacteria bacterium (assembly GCA_030262795.1). Classification (GTDB taxonomy): domain Bacteria; phylum Desulfobacterota; class Desulfobacteria; order Desulfobacterales; family ETH-SRB1; genus B13-G4. The sequence continues at coordinate 25,409 of JAJSZO010000004.1, forward strand.
CCATTTGGCACGAAGAGTTGTAGCCATTTCAAGATCCCACTGCTCCTGGACATACTTTCCATGTACTACAGGCCAGCCGCCGCGTTCTATGTTATTTATAAGAATGTCGAGGCGGCCGAAGCGATCAATAACCTTTTTTACCAGACCCTGGATTTTTTCAGTCTCAAGTAAGTCTGTCTTTATTATAAGGTGTTCAACATTTGTTTCAGCAAAATCCTGTTTCAATTCATCAATACTTTCTTCCCAGTCAAAATAATTTAAGGCAACTTTAACCCCCTCGTTCGCAAGAGCAAGTCCTATGTCTTTACCTATGCCTTTAATAGCTCCGAGAACCAAAGCTACTTTATTTTTAATCTCCATGATGTTTAAATTTTAGCTTCTGCCAAAAATTTTAATTTTTATACTCTTAATGCCCAGTTTTAAAAGTTCGACATCATCATTTTTTACATTATCTAATGTTTTTGAATCAAGATCAAGGTCATCCGGTATTCCTTTATTAAATATATGAAACCTGAACGTATCCAGATCATAACATGCCATATGAAAAAATTGTTCCGATTTAATAGATAACTGACCGGGCATAAAACGGTTCTTAAGACTGATGATTTCCATCAGCAAGTCATTTATTTGATTATAGCTTTCAACGCCTTGTTCTTTTATCCAATTCCGGATTGTATGGGTTTGCTTTTGCTTGAATCCCTGGCAGTGAGGCTCTTTAATCAACAGGTATTGTTCGGTATTCCGGCCTGTTTTTTTGGAACGTGTTAAAACACGGACAAGAGGGTAAGTGCGGCATGATGACGGCCTGTCCTTGTACACAGTGCAACCGGAATTGGAAACAAATGGACATTTCAATTCAGAGGTGTAATCGGGTTTAAGAGTAATAACGGGAAGCCCTGATTCAGGGCCTGTGTGTTGAGTAGTATATTGCTTCAGGAAAAGATCGGAAGGTATACCGAGGTTGTTTTTGAGGCGTAATATGTCGTAAGGGGTTAAAAACTGGTTAAGGTCTCTGCAGCATTCATTAAAGCACGGCACGCTTTCTGAGCATTTAAATCTAAAATTATCGTTTAATGATAGTGGTACAAAGTTCTCACTCATAAATTTATTCCTCCGTTACATTTTTTTAAAGAGGTAGCATTTTTCACTATCATGTCAACAAAAAATTGAGGTTTTTGTCCACGTTCCTTAAGAGTTTGCCATCTGAGGAATATATAAAATGGCAGCATTCCCAGAACCCAGGACCCAGAACCCAGAACAGGGAATATATAAATAATTGTATTGCGCTTTCCATATTTTGCTGTTAAACAATATATTTATTTAATTTTGAAATATGTTAATAGTTCAACCAAAAGTTCTTGACATTCAAAAACATGAATGATATTAAATGCAACTATTTGTATGGAAGCTATCTTATTGATTTTTATCAGCGTTTTGTATTTTGAGTATATTTATTTTTGATTTGAATAGATGGGTATTGAATTTTATAAAATAAAAATATTTAGAGTGGGTAAAAAGTTTAGTCTGTTAATCCACTATTACGAAGGGGGGTGCAAAAGAGCTTAAATTTATAATAGTAAGGAAAAATAATGACTATTGAGCAACTAAAATACTTACAAAGCAAAATTAGGAGGTATATTAATGCCAAGTTATGTAATTACGGAAAAATGTGACGGCTGTAAGGGTGGGGATAAAACCGCCTGTATGTACATTTGTCCTAACGACCTTATGGTCCTGGATCCTAACGCAATGAAGGCGTATAACCAGGAACCCAATCAGTGCTGGGAATGTTTTTCTTGTGTAAAGATCTGTCCTACGCAGGCAATAGAAGTAAGAGGCTACTCTGATTTTGTTCCTCTTGGAAGCAGTGTTATGCCTATGCTCGGTACAGAGGACGTTATGTGGACATGCAAGTTCAGAAATGGTCTTGTCAAACGCTTTAAATTCCCTATCCGGACTACTGCTGAAGGAGCTGCCAACGCATATCCGGACCTCAAAGGAAAAGACCTTGACAGCGAACTGCTTTCTACAGAAGAGGCAGATGGTTACACACTCTCAACACCTGATGCTTAAGCAGGCTGAAGTTTATCAAGATCTATATCTATAAAGTAAAATAATTTTAGAATTATATTTTTTTAAGGAGGATAAAATATGGCATTACCAAATAAACCTTTGGGTGAAATTAAGGCCGTAAGGGATCCGGAAGTAGAAGAGAGAGAAGTTGATATTCTGATCGTAGGCGGTGGTATGGCTGCCTGTGGTACTGCTTTCGAGGTTAAGAAATGGACAGATGCTTCGGTTCTGCTTTGCGACAAAGCATCCCTGGAGCGCAGCGGTGCCGTTGCCCAGGGCCTTTCAGCTATTAATACTTTTATTGGTGATAACAAAATAGAAGACTATGTTCGTATGGTTCGTAACGACCTTATGGGTATTGTACGCGAAGACCTTATTTATGACCTCGGCTGTCACGTTGATGATTCAGTCCATCTGTTTGAGGAATGGGGCCTTCCGATGTGGAAGAAAACGGAAGATGGAAAGAATCTGGACGGTAAAGCAGGCATGAAGATGGGGACAATAAAATCCGGTGCTACACCTGTTCGTACAGGTAAGTGGCAGATCATGATCAACGGCGAATCTTACAAGAGAATCGTTGCTGAAGCTGCAAAACTTGCTCTTGGGGAAGAAAATATTATTGAGCGTGTTTTTATAGTTGAGCTTCTTCTTGATGCTAATGAAGAAAACCGTATTGCAGG
>JAJSZO010000005.1:0-10593 GCA_030262795.1 Deltaproteobacteria bacterium
GTAATTCAACCAAGTTTAATAGATTTTCTCAGATAAGGGCAATGACTGAGAAATCAAACAGCCTGATTCATACCAATTATTTTCTTGAAGCCGGATACTTGTTTTTAGCTACAAAATCTACTGTTGTGTCTACTGTGCTTGGATCTTCTGTTTCGGTTTGCATTTATGACAGAAAGCGAAAGGTGGGAGGAATAAATCATTTTCAATTCCCTCTTACCAGCAAAAAGAATCAAGCTACAGCAAGATATGGAAATGTTGCTACAATTGCACTTATCCGCATGATGGTAAATGATGGTTCCAAAATAAAACACCTGGAAGCACAAATTTTAGGTGGAGCATATAATCGCCAGGTTTCACCAAAAAACATCGGCCTGGAGAATATCATGGCAGCCAGAAAGATTCTTGCCGTAAAGAAGATCAATCTTGCTTCTGAAGATGTTGGTGGAGAGAAGGGGAGAAAGATTGTTTTTGATACCGACACGAGTGAAATAGCTGTGATAAAAGTCGAGAAACTCAGAAATAAAGACTGGTATCCTTATGAATTAGGAATTAGGAATTAGGAATTAGGAATTGAGTGAAGCGAATTCCTGAATTATGAATTTTATGATAATCGACTGCCATAAGTGTGAACATTATTATGTTACCTGGGATAAGGATTTTCCTCATGGTTGTCGAGCTATGAAGTTCAAGAGCCTGCAATTGCCATGCATAGTAGTTCGCAACAGTTCTCCGGAGATAGAAGGCTGCCTCTTATTTAAGAAGAAAAGGTAGGCAGTTCACACCCCCCCTGACATGCCTGCTTTATTATTGAGATTAGCTCATGATTCTCGAAAGGTTTGAAAAGAAGGTTCTCCACGCCTGCCTTTCTAAAAGCGGTAACACTATGGTTATCTTTGTGCAGAGCTGTCATCCCTATAATCTTCGTACGGGCGTACCGTTCGGTATTGCGGACATAGCGCACGAATTCCACACCGTTCATGCGTGGCATCCTGATGTCAGCGAATATCAAGTCAGGCATAAAACTTCCCAGCTTGGCGCAGGCGTCTATACCATCCGTGGCACCCATTACCTTTGCGGCAGGCATTGCCCTTTTGAGAAGGCGGATTATTGATTTGCGCACGTTTTCTTCATCCTCGACAATGAGTATCTTTATTTCGTCCGGCACTTTTGAGGCGACCTCAACTCCAGTCACCAAATCTCTGATTGTCCTTTGAATTTCGTCGCGCTTGAATGGTTTGGAGAGATATTCATCCATGCCGGCCTCAAGATACTTCTCCCTGTCTCCCTTCATGGCATTGGCGGTAAGGGCGACTATTGGCATATGCCCTTTTTCCCATCTTCTAATCTCCTTTGTTGCCTCTATGCCACTCATATTCGGCATCTGGATGTCCATGAAGATGATGTCAAAAGGGCCTTTTTCCGTAACCATTTTCACTGCCTCTAAGCCATCCCGGGCAATCTCGACTTTGCTGTAGCCCATTCGCTCGAATATCTTTTTGCCTAATTTCTGGTTGACAGGGTTATCCTCCGCGTAAAGAATTCTCACGTCATGGGTCATAATCTCTATGACACTGTGCTGGGTTACGATATTCTTTGGTTGTTTCTCTCCTATTCCCAGGACAGTTCTGATCATGTTTATCAAAACCTGGCGGCGCACAGGCTTGGGCACAAAACCGGCAAAACCTGATTTTTCAGTCTCCGCGCCGGAACCCGGAACGACGTTGCATGAAAGGGCTATCATCTTCGTCTTCCCACCGGTCAGCTCAAACATTTTTCTCGCCAGTTCATGACCCGACATCCCCGGCATTATGATATCCAGGATGGCAATTTCAGGGAAGGCGGTTTGGCCGGTTGTGAAAGATTTGTCGGCGGAACTAATGGCCAGTGACGAATGACTAATGACTGATAATGCTTCTTCCCCACTGCCGGCTGTAACAGGCACCATCCCTACCCTCTTGACAATGTCTGATACGATTTTTAGCGCTATTTCATTATCGTCCACAATTAGAATCGGCTTTCCTTCCAGTTGGCTCACGTGAACAGGATGAATTCCTTTGGCAGCTTCCGGATCTTTCTTGAATTTGGCGGTGAAGTAGAAAGTGCTCCCTGGATGACCGCTTTCCACCCACATGTCTCCACCCATCAACTGGGCGAGTTTCCTGGAGATGGTCAGCCCCAGACCGCTGCCGCCATACTTTCTCGTAGTACTTCCGTCCGCCTGTTTGAAGGATTCGAAAATGGTCCCCAGTTTGTCCTTTGGAATCCCGATCCCTGTGTCTGTTACAGAAAAAAGGAGTTCTACTTCATCATTTTCTCCGCCTTCTTCATTTTGCGCTTCTAATTTTGCATCTTTAACTTCTATTACTATCGTGCCCTGTTCCGTGAATTTTATGGCATTTCCAACCAAATTCGTCATGATCTGCCTCAAACGTGTTGGATCCCCTGTCAGGTTGGTGTATATATCTCCTATATTGCAGTTGATCTCAATCGGTTTTTCACCTAAGTTGCCCCTCATCAGTTCTCCGATATCCAGCATCAGGTTTTCCACGTTAAAGGGAATGGTTTCAAGCTCCACCTTGCTGCTTTCAACCTTGGAGAGATCAAGGATATCGTTAATGAGATTCAGCAGGCTTTCACCGCTCTTCCTGACGGTTTGCACCGCTTCCCGCTGCTCTCCCGTCAACTCTTCTTCAAGAAGCAGTTCGGAAAAGCCTAAGATAGAGTTCATGGGGGTGCGGATCTCATGGCTCATGTTGGCCAAAAACTCGCTCTTAGCGTGGTTGGCTGCTTCGGCAACTTCCATGGCTTCTCGAAGCTCGTTTTCTGTCATCTTTTGTTTTGTAATATCAGTAACGATCAACAAGAGGTGTTGTTTGCTACCGGACGAAAACGCTGCCGTACGGCATCTCAGATACACCTCTTTTCCAAAGGTTGTGACCATGTAAAGCTCGACCTCTTGAGGGTCTCCCGTTGCAAGGGCCTTCTCCGCCGCCCGAATCAGCCCGCTCTTTTTCCAGGATTCGATCTCACGAAAGTTCTGGGCCAGCGGTTGTTCACTGCTTGCTCCAATTATGCGGCAGCCGGCGTCATTTACAAAAGTACACTGCCCTGAATCATCATACGTGAAAACCCCTACGGGAGAGGCTGTAATCAATGTCTCATTGAATTCAAGAACAGATCTGATCTTTTCCTCGGCCCGCTTGACCTCAGTCATATCCCTTGCCGCGGCAAATACACCGATAACCTTGCCTGACCCATCTTTGTACACGGATGCGTTGTACGACACAGGTGTTATCTTGCCAGTCTTATGGCATATCTCCAATGGATAGTCTCTGACATTGCCTTTCTCAAATACTTGCTTGTAACCCCTTTTTGCTTCTTCCGGCTCAGTAAAATAATCGCAAAAATCGGAGCCGATCAGTTCCTGTCGTGTCCTGCCCGTGACTTCCTCCGTGGCGCTATTGACATCAGTAATCCTTCCATCTGGCCCGATGGTTGCCAACGGATCAAGGCTTGCCTCAATCAGGCTGCGTGCATAGTCCGCCGCACGACGGACTTCCTTTTGTTTACTCATATGGTTTATCCCCCTCATCCAGTACCTCCCTAACCTTGTGCGCCAGACCTTCCGGTGAAAAAGGCTTTTGGAGAAAATTCAGTCCAGGCGCCAAAACACCGTGAAGAACTATGGCGTTGTCCGTGTACCCGGACATGTAAATCACCTTCATCCGGGGATAGAGAAGCTTCAGCCTTTCCGCGACTTTCTTCCCGCCCATCCTGGGCATCACCACATCAGCGATCATCAGATGAATCGCCCCCTCATGCGCCTGGCTGACCCTCAAAGCATCTTCGCCATTTTCAGCATCTAATACTTTGTATCCATGCTGTTGAAGAACATTTTGCGCAAGTTTTCGAAGACTGTCATCATCCTCCACAATCAAAACGGTTTCAGAACCGCCGGAATTGTTCACAGGAGTTTGTCCTTTTTCCTCCGGCTCCACGTTCTCTTTCACCCTTGGCAGATAGACCTTGAATGTAGTTCCCTGTCCAGGCTCGCTGTAGACCCAGACAAAACCATTGTTTTGTTTGACAATACCATATACCGTAGACAAACCCAATCCCGTGCCTCTGCCGACTTCCTTGGTGGTAAAGAAAGGGTCAAAGATATGTTCCTTAATCTTTTCATCCATCCCGCTGCCGGTATCGCTTACAGCCAGTATCACATAATGGCCTGGCTTTTTTTCTTCAATACCGTGCTTGTAAAAATAGTTTTCGTCCGGATCTATGTTGGCTGTTTCAATGGTGAGATTGCCCCCCGTGGGCATGGCATCCCTGGCATTGACCGCCAGGTTCATGATCACCTGCTCCATCTGCCCGGGGTCCACGTCCACCGGCCATAATGCAGGCTCCGGAATCGTCAACAGCTCAATATCCTCCCCAACCAGGCGACCGAGCATCTTCTCTAAATCTGTTAACAGCTCATTGAGATCCAGAACCCTGGGTGTAATTATCTGTTTGCGGCTGAAGGTCAGAAGCTGACGGGTTAAAGAGGCTGCTCTTTCCCCGGCTATCTTAATCTCCCCTAACTTTTCTCGCAGAGGATTATCCTTATCAATATTCATTAGCGCCATATCGGCATTGCCTATTATGATGGTCAGTATGTTGTTGAAATCATGGGCTACTCCGCCAGCCAGCACCCCGATTGCCTCCATCTTCTGCGCCTGGTGAAACTGGGCTTCCAGTTTTTTTTGTTCGGAAATATCTTTTACAACTGCCAGAATTCCTGTGGGCCTTCCTTTAGCGTCTTTCAATAGATTAACCGACAGAAATGCAGGAAAAGGAGTTCCGTCTTTTCTGATATGCTCTATTTCACCCGTCCATGAGCCCAGTGTCTTTATTTTATTGAGACTGCTTATGAATTTATCCAGCTCTTCCTTCTTGACCAAATTCACACCTTTCATTCCAATCATCTCTTCGGGGAAACAACCGTGCATACTGGCAAAAGCATTGTTCACATATGTCAGTCTTGGTTCTAAGTTAGCCATGGCTATACCGTCAATGGACTGCTCAACAGCGGAGCTCAATTTTCTTATTTCTTCCTCTGCCTGCCTGCGCTCGGTGATGTCATGGGTTGTTCCCTGAAATTCGATTAGGTTTTTGTCATTATCAATAAGCATTTTACTTCTTATTTCAACAGGAATTTCCCTTCCATCCTTATGAATTAAAAACATTTCCAATGTTGTATTATAGCTTCTTTTTTTCATCTCCTCAGCTATTAAGTCCATTACTTTTTGCATTTCTTCCTTGCTGCAATGTTCAGATAATGAACTTCCAATCCATTCTTTCGGCTTGAAACCAAGCATAGAAAAAATGGATTGATTAATATAAGTAAATTTCAAATTTTTATCCATTTTCCAGATACAATCTAATGTATTTTCAGCCAGTAAACGATACTTTTCTTCGCTTTCCAGTAGCGCCTCATCAGCCATTTTGTGTTCTTTTTCCAGCTCCATCAATGGAAGGCATTTGATCTTATCTTTTATCATCTCTGTTATATTGGTGTTTGCTATAGGTTGTGCCGGTTTGGTAGCCATGACGAATGAATGATAAAAAACAGTCCAATATTTCCGGATCAAATGCCTTGCCGGAAAGGCTTTTCATCTCGGCCAGTGCTTCTTCCATAGGCCATGCCTGTTTATAAGACCGCTTATGGGTCAAAGCATCAAAAACATCAGCTACAGTTACAATTCTGGCGGGCAAAGGAATTGAATCCCATTTTAATCCATCCGGGTATCCGTTTCCGTCCCAACGTTCGTGATGACTTCGGGCAATTTCACGTGCAGTTTGGTAAAATGGCTTATTGCCCAGAATTTTTTCCCCTGCAATACAATGCGTTTGCATTACTACCAATTCTTCAACGCCCAATTTGTCTGGTTTTTGCAGGATACTATCAGGGATGTGGATTTTACCTACGTCATGCATGATGCTAAAAAATGCAATTTGCTCTGATTCCTTAGAGTACATGCCCAGAGCCGCACATATATTGCGAGTAATCCGCTGAATTCTATAAATATGCTCTCCGGTATTGTCATCTTTTGCCTCTGCTGCCAGAGCAAGCATTACAACGCCTTCTCGTACGGCCTCTTCAAGTTCTAAAGTTCGTTCATGAACCAGCTTTTCAAGATTTTCATTGACGATGTTTAGTTGTTTATTCTGTTTTTCGGTTAATCTTTGAAGTCGTTTATTCTCCAGGACCAGATTATAATGTTGAAAAGCTCCTTCAATTGTCCCGCTTATGGCCTCAGCCGACCATGGCTTGGTTAAATATCCGAAAACCTGCGAACGGTTGATACCTTCCATGGCATTGTCAAGAGTGCCGTGGGCTGTAAGGAGGATTCTGACAACATCCGGTTTGATTTGCCTGACGGTCTCCAGAAAAGTGATGCCATCCATTTCAGGCATCATCAGATCGGATAGGACCACGCCAATGTCATTCTCTTTCAAAAATCTAAGTCCCTCTTTCCCTGAATTTGCCGAATAAAAGAAATACCTCTCGTGCCTGAGGTGGCGTTTAAGGCTGCTGATTGTATTCGGCTCATCATCTACTATGAGTAAAGATCGATTAAGCATTGGGGACATTCTTTTTCCTCCCTAAATCCCTAAATCCTTTCTTAAATACAGAACAACTCCCTTTCCGCTAAATTTTCCGGAAAGTGGTATTAAATCAATATGATAGCTTGTCCCTGATAACCGGTATCCTTTTAGCGCCATGGATGTGCCGGATATCATTGCTTCCTCCATCGTTTTTTCCATATCATTTGAAAAGTAATCTGAAAGTCTCTTCCCGATCTCAATACTCTTGCCGCTTTTTGATAAGGATTGTGCTTGTCGATTGATCAGCACAATCATCCCTTCGACGCTGACGCCAATGACCGGAACAGGTAGGTCTTCCAGGATGGCACGTGAAAGCTCCAGTGCCTGATTCTGAATTTCAAGATCTTTTGTTCTTTCCTGAATCAGCATCTCCAGATTTTCATTTATTCTTTTCAGCTCTTCATTCTGTTCCAGAACCTTTTCATGCAGACTCTTATTCGCCTGAATAAGATCGTATTGTTCCAGTGCCTTGCCGATCTCCAGCTTTAAATTCTGATCATTCCACGGCTTCAGGAGGAATTTATAGATATTTCCCTTATTGATTGATTCGGTAATTGAATCTATTTGCGTATAGCCTGTAAGGATGATCCTGATCACATCAGGGTATTTTTCTTTGACTTCTGCCAGAAATTCCGTACCGCTCATCTGTGGCATCCTCTGGTCGGAGAGCACCAGATGGACATTATTTTCTTTAAGAATCTTCAGCCCCTCTACGCCGTTTGAAGCTGTCAACAGCCTGTAGCCTTCCTTTCGGAGCAATCGTTTTATAGAATGCAGTATATTCTCCTCGTCATCCACACACAAGATTGTATGCCGGTTGTCGTTCATTCTAAATCTCCCTTAATTCCCATCATTGATGTTGAAAAATTGACAGGCTGATTCGATTTTCGTTGACACTTCAGGAAACCAATCCGATACAGTCTCTAATTGAGGCTTCATTATATGTAACGCATCAGGATAAATTAAAGAAAAATCAAGTTTGCTTTTTGAATCAGACATAAAACTGTTTGCTATTATATCAGCTACATGCACAACAATCAACAGATTGAAATCATTGGCTCTTTTGCTTAACGCATGATGATATCGAATAACATCAATCAGAGACTCGGGAAGCTGCCATTTTTTGGCCAGATATCCACCGATTCTGGCATGAGTAATCGGAATTTCCTTTTTTTCAGCATCATAAAACGATAGATTGTTCTCCTTGGCTGATATCCACACTTTTTTGAACAAGTCCTGGAAATGCTGAAAAAGAACGATCTTTCCAATATCATGCAAAAGCCCTCCTGTAAAAGAATCATCAGGAGGTTGAAGACGAATTTTTTCGGTAAGATGCCTGCTTATTACGGCCACTGCTATTGAATGACTCCAGAATCTCGTGATATCAAAACCTTCCAAGGCTTTTTTATCTCCCGAAAAAGCATCAATAATAGAAATAGAAACTACGGCGTTTCTGACCGTGTTGAACCCCAATAAAACCACGGCATGGGAAATACTGCTGATCTTGGATTGAAAGCCGAAAAAGGCCGAGTTAACCAGCTTTAATATCCTGGGGACTATTGCCTGATCCTTTTCTATTGTTTGAGTCAGTTTGTTGATGGATGTATCGTAATCTTGGAGCATCTTGTTTACCTCCATAGCAATGAAGGGCAATGTGGGAAGATCATCAATAAGATCAAGCTTTTTCAATATTGTTTTTGAATCCATGTAAGAAGCAACCTCCTTTTGACCCTTTTCTTTCGACCAATCAACCAGATCCGCCTCTATAGACTTTCAGATAATTAATTTCACAAGGCCAGAAGGAGGAAGGCGTATTAGTTATACGTCTACGACTGATAACGCAGTGAAATTATTTATCTGAAAGTCTATAGAGGCAAACGGATGATAAAAGTGGTACCTTTCCCCACTTCACTCTCCACATCAATCGTTCCTTTATGGTTTTGAATAATATTATATGCCATATTCAACCCCAGACCGGTTCCTTTCCCCACGTCCTTGGTCGTAAAGAATGGATCGAATATCTTTGAAAGAACGTCCGGTGGCATGCCGCTGCCCGTATCGCTGATTCTGATTTCAACATACCCGTTGTCAGCCTCAGTCGAGATTCGAATTTCCCCTTTCTCTTCTATAGCCTGGGCCGCATTGACCAGGATATTCATAACTACCTGATTCAGCCGCTGGGGGTAACATTTTATGAGCGGAATATCACCAAGCTTTTTGACTACATTTGCCTTGTATTTCAACTCGTTCCAAACGATATTAATGGTGCTCTCAATCCCCTTGTTGATGTCGGCGTGTTCCAGTTCCGCCTTGTCCACATGGGAGAAGTCCTTAAGGTCGGATACGATTTTTGCAACCCTTGCCACTCCCTCAAGAGACTCTGCGATCACCTTTTCGTAGTCATCAAGGATGAAATCAAGATCAACCTCGTCCTTTACCTTTTGGATCTCTTCGATGGCCTTATGGATAGCCCCGTTTCCGGATATCTCCGATTCTTTGTCTATGGTTGCCTCAAGATTCGCATAGTAATCCAGAAGTCTGATCAGATCTTCCCGGTATTCATTCATCGTTCCCAGATTGCTCTTCACGAACCCGACCGGGTTGTTGATCTCATGTGCCACACCCGCGGCAAGCTGCCCAATAGATGCCATTTTTTCCGATTGCACAAGTTGTGATTGTGTTTCTTGAAGATCTTTCAGGCTTTTCTTTAATTCCCCGGTTTTTTCCTCAACCATTTTTTCAAGATTTTCGCTATAGTCTCTTAGTTGCTCGCTGGCCTTTAATTCGTCGGTGATATCCTTCACATAACAAATAATAGCCTTTTTCCCATCAAATTCAGTAGCGGCATAACAGATTTCGACCGGTATCCTTGCGTCTTGCATATCAATGTCAATGCTTAAAAGTTCATACGTGCTGCTTATTCTGCCACTGCGGCCTCGCCCTGATTCCTTTTTCAAAAAATTGATAGTGCCGTTCTGATGAATAATATCCTCTATGCTTTTTCTGACAAGTTCTTCACAGCTATATCCTGTGAGGTCAGCCATGCCCTGATTGGCATATCTGATAAGTCTTTTTTCATTCTCCTCGTCTTGAAAAACAACAATACCCACTCCTGCCTCGGAAGCAGCGGAGGACAAGGTTCGATATCTTTGTTCAGATGCCTTCAATTCCGTGCCGGCTGTCTCCAGGTTTTCTATCATCTGCTTGAAGGCATTGGCGAGCAGACCGACCTCGTCTCTTGATTCAACCTTCACGCTGTGCGCACACCAATCCCCGGCCGATATACCTTTTGCAACCCTGGCAAGTTCTGCAATTGGCCTGGAAATTGATCTGGACAGAAAAAGTGAGCCTACTATTCCGGCCACAAGGATAAGTCCGCCAAATGTCAGATTACGAAAAATCAGATCTCTGATGGCCGCATTGACTGACTTCAGCGAAAGCCCTAAGATGACGTACCATCTTTCCTCGCCGATATTAACTGGTCGCACCAGTAGATATCCGCTCTCATTAGTCTCCCGGAAAAAATAATTCTCAACAAGAGTCTCCTGATCCACCAACAAAGACGTATCAACCTTATTTCCGTAATAGGCCTTGTCATTCGCCATGTAGATTTCACCGTCTGGCTTGACTATCTTTGCATAAATCACACCATAACGATTGTCCTGGAAAGACTCGTTAAGCATCTCCTCCACGAAAATCCAGTTCAGGGACCAAAAGGCGCTCTCGGTGTTGGAGGCAATATCTTTGACCAGGTGCTTGCCCATCAAAATGAGCCCATCGGTGAGAACTCCGGATTCCGTCTTGACGCCCAAATAAGTGCTCAATCCTACAGCAATAACAAGCAGCGCCACAACATGGAACATCAGCTTATGGACAATCGAAAATTTTATCTTGAATTCGTCTTTGGTCATTTTGCAGACCTCCACAAAATCCGCCAAACAG